>JBGZJG010000129.1:0-10847 GCA_041848665.1 Filifactor sp. | reverse complement strand
TTTCATTAGATAGTAGCATTAAACACAAAAAGACAGAGTTTTGCTTGTCTCTGTCTCTTTGTTTCCCTATTTAAAAAATATTTTTTTCTATAACTTTTCCGATTGAATTTCGTTCTTCTTTTACAAATCACATTCGATTAATTCAATATTTTTTCCATTTGAAAAGTTTGAATAGGTATTGTTTTGGAATTTACAGTTTTTAAAATTAATGTTTACGCTGTTTGGTGCTGAAATCAAGCTTGCAAATTTAGATTTTACTCGATTGTTCTTAATAACGGAATTTGCAATTTCTACATTATTACAATTTTTAATACTGAAGATATCAAATTCTTCATTATCTCGGAAGGTACAATTGGAAAATTTAACATTATAGCAATTTGCCAAATCTATTGCACCATAACTACATTCATAGATTTCAGAATTTTTCACATGAATTGCGACGCTTTCGTCTGCTATCACGCCATAGGTTCCACACCCGTACAACTTACAGTCTTCCACATTTATGGCATCTGAGTTACGCAATTCAATTACTCCTCCTGTGCAATATCCTTTGTCGATGGTATGTCCTGCTGTAATTCCTTTTATTGTAATGTTTGAACAATCTTCAAAAGGAAGGACATTCGCATAACGAGGTGTTACAAGCAAAGTAGATTTTACGCCTTTTTTCGGCTCAATACTCAAATAACTTACACCGCTTATCACGTACTGAACACCATCAAAAACGCTGTCTGCTTTCACTTTATGATTGGATATGTTTCCTACGTTGGTCAAATCATACTCCGGTTGTGTCAATACAAGTTTGGTGTAACTCTTTGCATTATTCAAAAGTTCCGTTGCATTAGATACTTCCACCGTACGATATTTTTCGATAAAAATAATGTTGTCAGGGGCATACCACTCTACATTACAATCCAATGATTCCGCAGCAATTCTTAGCGGAACAAAGGTTACTCCGTTTTTGATGATATTAGGTGTGTCAAGTTTTTTTGTTACATTGTTCACAGTATAATTCTTTGCTCCGATGGCAACCGTTCGACCGGAGCTTTTATCTTTTATTTCCGCAATTTGCTTTTGGTTATTCCATGAGACATTACATTCCAAAATTTCAGCCAATGCACGCAACGGAATATAGGTCGTTCCATTTTTTAAAAACGGTTTGTTGCTAAAAGAAGTCAGTTGTCCATTTATGGCAATATATGGTCCCTCTTCTGCAAAAACAAAACTTGATACACTAAACAAAAAAACCATCATTAAACAACAACCTATATATCTTACAAAATTACTTCGTTTCATAACTATTTCCCTCCTATTATTTCAGTCTTCCGTAACAAAACAGAGCATTTCATTGTGTTTAAAAAATCATTCTGCTTATTCTTCCTTGAAATACTCCCTAAAAAACTTTTGCTCATACAACAAAGGTTATGTCAAAAATGAAACACCCTCTTATTCAAATAGACAAATATCCAAAGAACTACGTTTTTTTAATATTTTTAATCTCATTCCAGATACTCTAAAAACGATTTCTTTTCATGGTTAAGTGATGCAGCTACATTTTTACAACTCCATACTCGGATTGTCTTTCTCCAAAATTTTGATTTCATTCTTTGCATTTAAGTATTTTTCAGCATATTCAGCAATCATGTTCAAAGCCGCCTTCAAATCTTCTTCTCTTTCCGGTTCTAAACACTCCATGATAACAAAGGCATTTTTGGTATCTTCGGTAATCATGGTTCGCTCCCCGTCACGCCAATTAAAGCATCTGCAAACTGCCCCCTTATCATCTCGATAGCACAATTCGCCTTCCAAAGTAGGCGAGGATTCTCCTTCTCCTATAAGGAAAAATTCGTCTCCTCCGGAAGTAATTCCGAGTACCAAATCTCCTACAAATTTATCACTGTCTTCCGCTCCGCATGGCAAACCGTATTGCAGAGAAGCGGAATTGTAAATATCAACCAACGGATTGATGCTCGAAACGGGATTTTCCTTTTCCACTCGTTTCAGTAATGCTTCAATACTGCATCTTGCTCCTTTTTTCGTCTTAAATTGTTGATATGCAGCTCTCCAAACCGCAACAGCGGGATTTTCATTAAATTTTCCTTTTACCAAAAACTTTTCCGCTTCCCGATTGCTTTTGGATAAAAGCGATTTGATTTCTTTTACAACCTCTCCCGAATTATCCATATCTTTCAATAACACCACGCCAAGCTTTGCTTGTGGAAATAATTCCCAAAAAGAATTCTCTGCTACAAATTTACTCATTTTTTTCTCCTTTGTATTTTTTATTTCGTCTGTAATTCCAAATTCGTTTATATTCCGTTTCTTCCAAACTATTTTGAAAAAAATAAAATCATACGAAATTTCAGACAATCTTATTCTTATTTCAATTATACAATGAAGTTTATTCCTTGACAATTCTTTGATACATGTTCTACACGAAGTTCTTCCTCTTCATTCCTCGAATGCTCTACTCTAATACGTCCTGCACACTTCCGTTACTTTCTTCATACGTCTATCCTACCCATGCCGGGAGTCCTTGCAATCGTTCAATGGATATGTCTTCCTGCTGATAAAAATGCGTAACTCCTGATTTTTTTTGCTCAAATTTCAGATACCCCTCGTTTCCCGTTACAGAGTCTCTTATCTTTATGCAATCCGTACGATCAACTTCCAAAAGCAAAAACGGACTTCCTGATTTTACCGTTCCTATCGGTTTTGAGGCATCCGGCGACGAATACAAATTCACATCGCTTAGTACATAAGCGGTAATTCGTGTGCTCCATGTCTTCGGAATTTGATTGGAAATATTCTCTTTGAGCAATTTTCCATCTTGTAAGCGATAGGAAACCGCATACAGATTATAACAAAGCCCACCTGTTCCAATCTTATCAATCTCCAAAACATTCGGTTCTTTGATATGTTGTGAAATTTGTTCTTCAAAAACACCTTTCAGTCTTCCTATCAAACTTAAATTCCCGTCTTTGTAGTGAAACAACAAAATAACACTTTCATATCCTTCCATTTCCTTCAATATGGTAAATACAATTTGTTTTTGCTTATCTTTAGGGTCCAAATCAATAATTTGCATATCCTCAATCCCTTTGAACTCAAATTCCGACTTTTCCATATTGAGCTTTGCGATCTCTTCCAAAGAAAATTCCCTCTCATTGATGGTAAGCCTTCCTGTTTTCATAGAAAATTCCGAGGTACTCTCATCATAAAAAATTTCATTTCCACGAAAATAAATACGCTCTTGCTTTCCGTCTCCGTCCAAGTCAACCGCTCCATCATATACGTTTTGTGTATCATCGAAATTGCGAGACAACAAGGACGGTTGTTTGGCTTTCTTCCACATATAAATGTCATGCATTTCCTGTTCTTTAAAATTTGCATCCACGAGCATCCCGCTATAATCTCTCGGTATATAACGCATAATCGTACTTGTCGCGCATAGGTCCGGTTTCTTTGATGCCCGTACAATCAACGTGGTAGTATTGTTTTCTTCTTTTTGGGGCGAAAAAATGACAA
Source organism: Filifactor sp. (assembly GCA_041848665.1). Lineage (GTDB taxonomy): Bacteria > Bacillota > Clostridia > Peptostreptococcales > Filifactoraceae > Filifactor. Next base: position 7,322 of record JBGZJG010000129.1, on the reverse strand, counting down.
AGGCATCTCCCTTGTTACATTTCATTTTTTCTATTCCACGTTCGGAATCTAAAGCGTAATCATAACTTACAACATCAAAAAACACATTGTCTTCACAGGAGATAATCAACGTGTAAAAATCAATTTCATCCGAATTTCCATCTTCCAAAACAATTTTTATTTTATTCCAAAGTCTTTTCGGCAAAAAATCCTTATTCTCAAAACTGATTTGGATAAAAGCATTTCCTCTTTCTTTATAGATGTTCAAGTAATGTTCCGTAAAAGCTTTGATCTCCGGCTCGTCTACCGCCACCGCTCTGGATGATGGATATACCCTATCCCCTACATTCCGATGTAACATTTTACGTTTCGCCTCTGTTATTGTGTCTGCCGCACTCCAAACGGTTGTTCCTATCACAAGCATTGCCAACAGCACACAGATAACTCCTATTCTTTTTCCTCCTTTCACCCTATTTCGCCTCCCTCTTACATCTTTTCACTTACGTTTCATCAGTTTCAATTCGTCGGAGTGAACAAAAAATATTTCATTTTTACACACCTCTATGCAATCGTTTTGTTTTTCAATCCTCTGCAAGACGATTCTCCCTATCTTGTACACCGAATTATCCTACAACGACATTCTTCTTTAGAAATAAAACGTCTACATAACACCACCGTTACTCCTATCTTGTATCAAACAATGCCTTTGCGTTCCTTACAAAGCATCTTCCATTCATCAACTGCCGACTGCTCCGTTTTTTATCAATCCCAAGCCGGCAGATTATTAAACGGGACTTCTTTCAATTCCGGTTGTTTGTAATACTCTACCCGATAATCCTCTTCTTCTATATGATAACGAATATAGCCGATTTTTCCGGTTTCAAAGCTTTTGACTGCAGCATAGCTTTTTCCGTCCGTTTCCAAAAACAAGAGATTATCTCCTTTTTTTGCTACAATTACAATATTTTCCGAATCCGGTTTTTCATAAAGATTTAAATCGGCAGTATTTTGTGCAATAAATCGTTCATTAAATTGGCGCATACTTTTTACGTCAGTTTCCTTTTTTACAATTTTATCGCCCTCAAGCTCATAAACCACTTGATAGGAGAAAGAACCCATACCGAAAATTCCCCCTGTACTTGTTGCAAGAATTCTTTTCTCTCCTTGCTGAATACAAGCCGCAATCGTTTCTGTCTGAACATCCATACTGCCCATATAATTCAGCTCTCCGTTCCGATAGCGAAATACTCCGCAATTTTGTCCGCCTGCTTCCCATTCACCACTTCTCTTCAAGACGATTTCTTTGTAATCATCTGTCTCGTCTATGTCTATAATTTCAATAGAACTTATCGGCATGTAATAGGAATCGTCTGTACCGTTCTCTTTCATCTTTTTTGCAAGTTCTGCCAAATTAAATGTCGTCTCATCAATGCAAAAAACGGATTCAATCTCTTTTTCTTCGCCCTTTTCGGAATAAATTTTACTCCATAAGTTGTCTCCCCAAAAATAGATTTTTTCGTTCTTTCCGTCTCCGTCCAAATCAATATTCCCATATTTGTATTTTACACGAAACGCTCCCATATAATAAAGTTCTTCCTCACACAATAGCGGCGGCTTTCTTTCTTGTGTCCACATACACACTTCGTGAATGGCATTGGACTCCTCTTCTATGTTTTCATAAACGTATTTCTCCGCAAAAAAATTCGGTTGTTTTTGCGCACGAACAATAAAACTTAGAGGCACATCCTTAGATTTCGCAATAACAAAACATTCTCCCGGAAATAGACGAAATCGTTCAACAACCTCTTCTCGTACATTTTCATAATTAGTCTCATTGACAGAATATAACACTTCTTCGTCACAATTGATAATGAGTTTGTAAAAACCATCCGGCTTTTCCAACTGTTCTTGACCTCCAAAAACTTTAATTTTATCCCAAATTTCTTGGGGCAAAAAATTCTTATCTCGAAAAGCAACCTCTATAAACGCACTATCCGATTGATTGTATGTCTCCAAATATTTAGATGTAAATTCCGCAATCGTCTTATCCACTTCTTTTTTTGAAACCTTCGCTGTTTCTCCGTTATCTTTTGACGGTTGCTCTGTTTGTTGTTCGCTCTGTTGTTGTTCCACCGATTGATTTTCCGGTTTCAGAGTTCCGTTTTTTTCTCCGCAAGCGGTCAATCCAAGCACCCCCGCAAGCATAATTACACCAAATTTTACAAATTGTTTTTTCATAATTTACCCCTTCCCTTGTTCTTGTTTCAAGCTCCATTTATCTACAAAAATCAAATACAGCTATACTTTTTTAATAAAGTGGTAAGTTTTTAAAAATAACATACTTGAAATCGTTATCCGCTTAGATAACAAATTGTTGATTTTACAAGCATATCCCATCGCTTCTTACCCTGCCGCCGGCAATCGTTTTAATGCATCTTGTATCTCAAGTCCCGGTTGCTGATAAAATTGAATTCCTCTTATACCTTCATAATCAAAACGAAGATAGCCTATCTTTCCCGTATCAAAATCCTTTACTTTTATCCAATTTTCATGGTCCGTCTCCAAAAAATTAATCGTACTTCCCCGTTTTAACATCATAACAATTTTATCCACATTTGTTCCTTCATACAAGTTCAATTCCTCTGCTACAAGAAGTATGATCCTTCTTTCATAATCTGCAAGGATTGTGCTTTTTTCTTCTTTTTTCACGAGTTGTTTATTTCTCAAAACGTAGGTTTTCGGATAGGTATAGTTGCATACAAATTTCGATGACCGCATATCACACACGATGGACTTATTTTCTTGATCCACTCTACTTTGTACAAACTGATTAAATTCATCTTCTATCTTTCCGATACAAACCAATCTTCCCGGCTCATAATGATAGACTTTGTAACCTTTTATGTCGGTATTCTCATCTTCAATTTGAAACAGTATCTCTTTACGCGAATCCCTCAAATCCATGTCAACAATTTCCATATTGCCGACACACAAGCCGTAACCTTTACTTCGGTCAAAATCGTCACTTCCTGCAATATCCTCCAGTGAAAATTCCATGTCATCTATCATCAGCCTTCCCTCAGCAAAAACTTTTTTTCCTGTCTGCTCGTCCTGTTTGAAAAAAGCCGACTTAAAAGAAATACGCTCTTCTTTCCCATCTCCATTCAAGTCAACATTTCCTTCTCCTGATGAGATAAGAGGATTTTCATTCAATTCCGTATAATATATCAACTGAGGTATTCTGTGCTTTTCCCACAAGATAACATGATGCAACACGAAAGAACGGTTGCTCTCTGAAAGAAAATTCGTATTGAGTGGGTTTTCTTCATAAAAAATATATTTCTCCGAGAATTTCTCCACTCCCCGAAAAGCCTTCACATGTGTATGAAAAAATACTTCCTCATATTCTTCAATCAAAACAGCTTCTCCTTTATTGAGAAATAGTGCTTGCTTTTCCATTTCTCCAAACACTTCATTCTCCTTTATGATTTCAAAAAAAGTAGCATCTTCACAACTGATTAACAAGCTGTAAAAAGTCCTTCCATCCTTCTCATTGCCTTGCAAAAGAGAACGTTCTACCGAAACGATTTCCACTTTATCCAAAAAACTTTTTGGTAAATCACTCAAATCTTCAAGCTGCAAAACAATAAAAGCATTTTCTTTTTGATTGTAGGCTTTTATAAATGACTTGGTAAAATTCCATATCTCCGGCTCTACTTTTTTATTTTTCTTCTCTTCAAACGACTCTGAGGCTTTTATTTCCTTCACTCCAAGTTTTGAATTTTGATGATCCGTTCCATTACAGGCAAGCAAATTTATTCCTATTATCACACATAGCGAGAAAAGCAACCATTTTTTGCTGTTCATAAATTTCTCCACCATTCTTAAATAATATTAATCTATCTCGGTAATTTGACAAAACCCAATCCAATTCATATCAAAAAAACTCCATATTCATCTAATATCTGCAACTCCATATTCATGAAAGGTATACAGGCACCATTCCTTTATGTACTTATGCATAACAAATACAATCATCTACTCCCTCTTCTTTTTTATCATTTTATGCTATTACAATTATTTCTTATTTTATCAAAAAATAATTGATTTTCCTATGGCCCAAAAAGGCCATTTTATTTCTTTGCAACCTCTTGATACATAATTTGTTTTTCAATGTGAAAAAAGTGTTTATAGAGATATAGGACTTGCAGAACTTCTTGATACATAATTTGTCTTTCAATCATAAAAAAGGATTGTTCGGACGAAACATTTTCCAAAACAATCCCTTTTCTAAGATTTCACTATTTTATTTCATATTGCATCGGTATTGTAAAACGAGGCGCTCAACAATCAAAAGAGTACTAATCTCTATCTTGATACCCGAGACGAACATTGGTTTTCCATGAAATATTTAGTGCCATAAGCAAGCAAATTGTACCTGCAACGGTGTTGGAGAATAAATTTCCCCAAAACACCGAGTAAACCCCCATACTTTTTTCGAATATTAAAATAAACAGATACCTTAGCAACCAAATGCGCAGCACTCCTGTAAAAACAGGAATTTTTGTTTTTCCAAGCCCGATGAATGCTCCCTGGGCAACCATATAAATTGAAAATCCAATGATGGCAAGGGTATAGATTTCGATTGCCTCTTCTGTCATCTTCATCATATTTTCTCCCGGTTTGAAGAATTTTACCAAAGGTTTTGCCGTAGGAATAAAAATAGCAATGATAATAATCGACATCACGACCGAAACGATACACGCAGTATGAAAACTTTTTTTTGCTCGTTTTTCTTCTCCCAATCCCATATTCATGCTGACCATGGTAGTAACGGTTGTTCCAAGCGAAGACGGAATTAAAAAACAAATGGCACTTAGGTTTGATGCAATCGTCTGTGCATTTAAGATACTGCCTCCGTATTTTTGTACCTCCAAGTTAATTAACACAAATCCGAGATTGACCGTCATATAATTGAGCATTGACGGAATACCCAAACGCAAAATTTCGCCAATAACTTCCTTATCAAACGAAAAGCCTTTGAGCGAAAGCTGTAATTCCGATTTCTTGATAAACAAATCGTAATACATCCATGCTCCGATACAACTGTAAGATGATAACGAACTCATAACCGAACCCACAGTTCCTAATCCGAAAATATTCAGATACAAATAATTAAACGAAATTTTCAGCACCAAAAACAAAGTAATCCTGTATAAAGTTGCTTCAGGTTGCCCAACCGCATTTTTGATTGCATTGAAAATTGCCGCCACAAACAAAAACGGCATAACAAAGGAGTACAAGCCCATATACACATACACCTCATGTGCAATTTCGGGATTGATGAATTTTGCAATAATCAAGCCACTTACAAAGGACAGAGGTGCTACTGCGATACCAAGCAAAAAACCAAACGCCATCAGCTGTGTGGAAATTCGTTTTACTTCCGCCCTATCCCCACGACCGTTCGCATTTCCAATCATTGCCATGCCGGAAACTCCAAGACCGGTAGAAGTTCCGTTTAGGATACTGATAATCGGTACAACAAACCCTACTGCAGCCGCTACCGCATAACCGGATGTTTGATTTAGAAAAAAACTGTCTGCAATCGGTACCAGTGCCTGCACCATACCCATTAACAACGTCGGAACCGATAAGAAAAGCAATGTTTTTAAAACACCGCCGTGCAATATCATTTGTCTGCGTTCTTCCAATGATTGATGAACCAAAGAATTTTTCATAAACATAACCTCATCTTCAAACTTTACTGATTAACGCTACTATCAAATAAAATCGTCTTACCATGCGAACAAAAAATAAAATACTCCTATGCCCTAAAATCTAATACAAAACACTATTGAAAAATATAGATATTGTAATAATTATGAAGAAGAAAAGAAAATAATATTAAAAGTAGTAGCTTTTATGATTCCTTTAATCAGTGATTCGTATAAAGTAATAAACTTGTTTTCCTTAGAAAACGCATAAAATCACTCTATTCCAAAATATTCTTCAAACCATTTTTTGTTCCACTTAAAAATCAATATTCGAAAAAATAAACACACTCTAACTTTTGTGATTTATTCCATACAAATATTGATTTAAACTAAAATTTTATTTTGTTTTTTATTATATCACAAATCCTAAATAAAACCTAACAACCTTCGCATAATTTTCATTTTTTCTCTTAGCTGTCAAAACCACGTTATCGTCTGTTATTTTTATTTGAGCATCGTATAAATTCCATCTGCTGTGCTATTCAATCTCTTGAATGAAATAACCCAATTCTTGCACCATCGCTCGATCCTTTTCAATCGTAATTCCTGCCGTTGTAAGCATATCTCCCGAAATGGCGGCATTTGCTCCCGATTGAAAGCAAGCTCTTCCTTTATCCTTCATCAAACCTCTGCCACCTGCCAATCGGATTGCCGCATTTGGTATAATCATACGAAACAACGCTACAATCCGTCTCATCTCCTCTTCCGACAGTACAACAAGCGATGCAAACGGCGTCCCTTCAATCGGATTTAAAAAATTAACCGGAATTGATTTTACTCCCAAACTTCGAATATACAATGCCATATCAATCCGGTCTTCCATGGTCTCGCCCATTCCCATAATTCCGCCGCTGCAAACCTTCAACCCTGCTGCCTGTGCCTTTCGGATAACGTCTACCTTATTTTGATAAGTATGCGTTGTACACACTTGCGAAAAATATCTTTCCGAAGTCTCCAAATTATTATGCACTCTCGTAACACCTGCATCTTTCATTTTTTCAAAATCTTCCGTATCAAGCAATCCAAAAGATGCACAAACATTAATATTTACCTTCTTCTTCAACTCTTTCACACTTTGACAAACTCTATCCACATCAGATGATGAAAGTCTTTTTCCCGAGGTTACAATCGAATAACGAAGTACCCCTCTGTCCTGATTGTACTGTGCATGTTTTATCAATTCTTCCGTTCCCATTAAAGGATACTCATCCGCACCCGTTGCATACCATGCAGACTGAGCACAATATTTGCAGTTTTCAGAACATTTTCCGCTTTTTCCATTGACAATAGTGCACATATCAAACGCATTACCACAAAAATGCTCTCGCACTTCATTTGCCGCATGACAAAGTTCTTCCAACGGCTCTTTCGATAATAAAATCGCTTCTTCTCGATTAATTTCTTTCCCCATTAAAATTTCTTCTTTTAAGCACTCTAACAATATAGTATCCCCCTGCAACCCTATTTTTCAAAACTTTTCATCAAAATGTAAACTTTTTTGTTTATTTTGTTTACATTTATTATATCTGATTTCTTCAACCTTGCCAATACTTATTTTCACATCTA
>JBGZJG010000128.1:0-20398 GCA_041848665.1 Filifactor sp. | reverse complement strand
GGAGGTATTTTTATGGAAAACAAAAAAAATCGAGGTTCATTCAGCAAATTCGGCTTTATCTTAGCAGCAGCAGGTTCTGCCATAGGACTCGGAAATTTGTGGAAGTTCCCTTATCTAACCGGAAAAAACGGTGGCGCCGCCTTTGTATTGATTTACTTGGCATTGATTATTTTAATCGGATTTACCGTAATGCTCGGTGAAATGACAATCGGCAGAAACACAAAATTGAATCCGATTAACGCATATAAAAAACTCAATGAAAAATGGAAATTCGTAGGCATTGTAGGTATTGTAGTTCCTTTCACCATTGTTACCTATTACAGTGTCATCGGCGGTTGGATTTTAAAATATCTCTCGAATTATATCATCGGAAACGGATCTGTTATGGCGGCTGACTCTGCGGGATATTTTTCAAATTTTATTTCAAGTCCCGTTCAACCTTTGTTATGGCATGGTATTTTTATGCTTCTTAACATCATTATCGTTGCACGGGGTGTAGAGGGTGGTTTGGAAAAAGCCAGCAAAATTATGATGCCTGCTCTATTTATTATTTTACTTGCATTGGTAGTACGTTCTGTTACATTGCCGGGAGCGGAAAAAGGATTGGAATTTTATTTAAAACCTGATTTCTCTCTAATTACAATTGATGTATTCGTTGCAGCATTAGGTCAAGTATTTTTCTCCCTAAGCTTAGGTATGGGAATTATGATTACCTATGGAAGTTATTTAAAAGATGACACTAATTTGGAAAAAAGTGCTCTAATCATTCCGACATTAGATACCTTTGCCGCTTTGTTAGCAGGTTTTGCAATTCTACCGGCGGTATTTGCCTTCAATTTTGAGCCTTCTGCAGGTCCCGGACTTATCTTTATTACATTACCGGCAGTATTTAATTCCATGCCTTTGGGTTCTGTGTTCGGTGCATTATTCTTTTTATTGGTTTTATTTGCAGCAGTTACTTCCTCCATTTCTTTGTTGGAAAACCCTGCCGCTTATTTGATTGACAACTATGGAATAGATCGTAAAAAAGCGGTTATCGGCTCAGGTATTTTGGCATTTTTAGTCGGAATTCCATCCTCTCTTTCTTTAGGGGTGTTCAATACAACATTTTTTGGCATGAGTTTCTTTGATTTTATAAGCTATTTTGCAGAAAGCTTGTTAATGCCTCTTTCCGGATTGTTCATGTGTATTTTTATCGGATATGTTTGGAAACCGGAAAATGCAGTAGATGAAATTTCCAACCATGGAAAATTGAAATTTTTTTCAAAAAATTACTGGATTTTTATGATTAAATATATTGCTCCGGTTGCAATATTTGTTATTTGGCTAAATTCTTCCGGTCTTGCAAACGTATTTAAAAATATAATCAAATAATTAAAATTTCGTTATAAACTCTTGTTTAGAACTTATTATTCCTAACACTTACAAAAAATGCCGACTTCCGAACAAAATCGGAATCGGTATTTTTTTCGATTTTTCTATTGTTTTTGTTTATTTTATGGTATAATAAGAGAACAATATTAATAGAATTTTTAATATGAGGGATTATTTTTGCTACTTGCGAAAATACATCCTCTTATTTTTTTCTCATATATATTTTATATTAAAGATAAGGAGTTTTTTATGGAACAAATCAAACAAAACAAAATGGGAGTTGCTCCTATTTTACCGTTAATTTTCAAAATGTCACTGCCGGCAATGTTTTCTATGCTCATTCAATCTCTGTACAATGTTGTAGACAGTATTTTTGTTGCACAAATCGGAGAAAAAGCTCTCACTGCCGTGACACTTGCTTTTCCTCTTCAACTTATGATTGTCGCTGTCGGCGTGGGAACCGCAATAGGCTTAAACTCCTTAATTTCAAGACGTTTGGGAGAGAAACGTCAGGAAGATGCCAATCTTACTGCAACACATGGCGTCTATTTGGGTTTAATCAGTGGGATTGTGTTTGCTTTTATCGGTTTATTTGGAGTAAATGCATTTCTTGCCTATTTCTCAAAAGACCCCTATATTATGAAAAACGGTGCTTCCTACCTTCATATTGCTCTGTTCTGCTCTTTTGCAGTATTTCTTCAAATGAATTTTGAAAAAATATTACAAGCTACCGGCAACATGATTTATCCTATGATCATTCAATTAATCGGTGCAATTACCAATATCGTCTTGGATCCGATTATGATTTTCGGTTTATTCGGTTTTCCCAAAATGGGTGTGACCGGAGCTGCATTGGCAACTGTGACCGGACAAATTTTTGCCATGCTGTTCTCGCTTTACGTTGTATTTACAAAAGAACATGAAGTACACATCAATACAAAAAAATACAGATGGACTCTTGCTATCGTAAAAGAAATTTATACTGTCGGGCTCCCATCCATCATCATGCAGTCGATTGCTTCTTTTCTGATTACTGTACTCAACTCCATTCTAATTGTATTTTCAGACTCTGCGGTGTCTGTACTTGGGGTTTATTTTCGTCTGCAATCCTTTATATTTATGCCTGTTTTTGGATTAATGCAAGGAATTATGCCTATTTTAGGTTATAATTTTGGAGCGAAAAACAAAGAACGGATGCTGGCAACTCTTCGCTATGGAATGATAATTGCAGTCAGTATTATGGCAGTAGGTACACTCCTATTTTGGGTTGCTCCGCAAACATTACTCGGTATGTTTAATGCGAGTGAAGAAATGCTCACAATCGGAATTCCGGCACTTCGTATTATCTCCGTTTCATTTGTATTTGCTGCAATCGGAATCGTACTTTCTTCTTTCTTCCAAGCTATGGGAATTGGAAAATACAGCTTATACATCTCTTTTCTACGTCAACTTGTTGTGGTTCTTCCATTAGCATATATTTTCTCCAAACTGTTTACCGTAAGAGAAGTATGGATGGCTTTCCCCATTGCCGAAATCATTGCCTTTTGCATGAGTATCCTTCTATTCAAGCGAGTTTACGAAGTACGAATTAAAATTTTGTAAAATTAAAATTTCTCCATTCTACTTCGTAAAATCTTTATTTTATAAAGAAAAAAATCGACTTTATTTCAAATTTTCGAAATTATAAATCGGATGCTCGAGCAAATCCTTCTCCGATTACTTCTCTCACATCGGCTATTGTCACAAACGCATTCGGGTCAACGGAATGTATCACTTCTCTAAGTTTTTGTACCTGTTTTGGAGAAACCACGACATAAAGGATTTCTCTTTCTTCTCCGGTATACATTCCTTTTCCTTTGATAGCGGTATTTCCTCTGTCGACCTGTTCCATAATTGCTTTGGAGATTTCTTCCCATTTAGGCGAAATAATAAACGCCGCTTTTGCAAATTTCATTCCTTCCACGATATTCTCAATTACCTTAGAGGTAATAAAAATGGATATGATGGCATAAAGTGCATTGTATACTCCAAAAGTAAATAAGCCCACCAAAACAATTCCCGTATCAATAAAGAGCATTAGGCGATTAATCGGAAAAATGGGATTTTTATAACGAATAATCATAGCGAGCATATCCGTTCCGCCCGTTGTTGCAGAATTTCGCAATACGATACCGATGCCAACTCCAAGGCAAACTCCTCCAAAGACGGCACAAATTAGTCGGTCATTCATCACATTAACAGGATTTGGAAAATTTTGGAGCATCCATAGATTAAACGAAAAAAACAACACTGCAAACATGGAATTTCTTCCATAATGAAATCCTCTTTGATAGATACTGATTGCAAAAAGAGGAATATTGCATGCCAGTGTTGTAAACCACAGAGGAATTCCAAACCCTATTACCTTTTTTGAAACTTCTTCAATGACGATAGCAAGTCCCGACAACCCTCCCGTAACCAATCCGATAGGCGACAAAAAATAGAGCACCCCAACTGCCAAAATCAATGTCCCGCTATAAATTCCCACTAATTTTTTCCAAAAATATTTTTCTTCCATCTCATTCTCCGTTTTCAACAAAATTGTGAATTTTTTTCATTCTTGTATTTTCATCATATCATTATTTTTTCGTAGGAGAAAGATTGTTTTGAAAAAATTTTTCTTCCCTAATCAAAAGATGATTACAATCCCTATCTGTCGGGTATCAGTCAAACGAAAGTATTGTTTTTGAAATATGCTATTTACCCCAAATGTTAACAGTGGAGTAGATTTACTTGCAAAATTATATGGTAAAAACAGCACTTGTATAGCGTGATTGATCTCTACTGTTTCATTGGATGGCAAAAGAATGACCGAACGTGACTAATCTCTACTGTTTCATTAGGTGTTAGCATTATCCTGTTGTCAACAAAAAACCATATTATTCAGATAGACCCGTTATTGTTCTTTGTGTAGCGCTTTTTGTTTCTTTAATAAAATGATTTTTTGAGAATGGTGTGACAATCGGTAATTTCGCAATGTAGTTCTTTGAAATCAGGGCACGAGTTCCCTAAACAGCTCAAATTATATTTGAAAGGAGTTCCTGTTATGCGTATATTGTTTATCGAATATCCAAAATGCAGCACCTGCAAAAAAGCAAAATCTTATTTGGAAAAAAATCACATTTCTTTCATAGACCGTCATATTGTAGAAGACACCCCGACCGAAAAAGAACTCGAACAATGGATCAAACGGAGCGGAAAAGAAATCAAAAAATTTTTTAACACCAGCGGTATGAAATATCGTGAATTGGAATTAAAGGAAAAATTACCGTCTATGAGCGAAAAGGAACAACTTGCTCTTTTGGCAAGTGACGGTATGTTAATCAAACGACCTCTTCTAATCGGAGAAAATTTTGTATTGCTCGGATTTAAAGAAAAAGAGTGGACCGAGGCTCTTACGAAATAACGACAATTTTTCTTTCAGTTGCATGAACTAATTCTGCAACTGATTTTTTTCAAACAGTTTCATAAATTGCCTCTATTTAAACTTTCCCCTTCCTCTCTCTTTTATGGTATAATGAGGGCAAGACTTAATTTCGGGAGATGCAATATGAATATTATCAACTTAAACCATTTAAATCAGCAACAGGAAATTCCAAAAATTGCATATCGACCTTTTAAGACATATCAATCCTCTGTCTATTTGGAAAAGCTGGTTTCTTCCAAAAACCAAGAGTGGACGGAAGGGATTTATGAGCTTTCTGCAGAAGACAACAGTCTGCACCGTATTGATGTAGGAGAGCAAGTTGAAAATCCGTTTTTGTTTGATATGGAAATTCCTTTTACAATGTCCGATCTCCAAAAACTCTCCAAACACAATAAAATCTATTATTCCTTAACCACACAAACTGCCGAGGAATGTATGGTTTCTTTTTATGAAATTAATTTGGAAAGCAGGCAACAAAGCTATATCTTGACTTTTTCATTTCCGGAAAACAAGCTGGAATACTTGGGGATGGAAATGCTGACAGAAGGTTACTTCCTTTTTCGTCTGACCGAAAATGCGGAAGATGATACCATGGACTTCTTCGATATTGTTTACTTAGTTGATGTTTCGGAAAAAACCTTCTATCGAGTGTATGACCCTGTACTTCGTATGACTTTCGGAGAAAAAACCGTATTTGGAACCGACAACAAATACCTTCTTTTAGAAGAATCTTATTTGACGGAAGAAGAACAATTCGAATTTTTGACCTCTCGTGATTTGGAGCTTGCAATAGAAGTTCCAAAAGATTTTTCAGAGGATTTTGTCCATAAAAATGCCGTATATATGATAGATTTTTCTCTCTTTTTGGAAGAAATCAAATCTGCGAAACGTCAGTTGTCTTACACCGAGCTTGACAGCATATATATGGATGGTTTAATTCGTGTAATTGGCGAATCCAAACATGGTATTTATTACAAAGAACGCATTTATGATTTTGTTTTAAAACAAAAAAATGACTTTATGTCTCGGATGATGATGGGCAATGAAATTATTATGGAGCTTGACAAAAAAAGTCTCAAATCTCGCATGATTGCGAAAGAACCTTATCCAAACAACATCTTTGTCAATGAAAAAGGAATCTACAAAGTCGAAGAAAATGACCTCCGAATTGAGATTTTTAATCTCAAGACCAAAGCTTTAGAGGCTGTTTATACAAAGAAATCCGGAATGGCAGATACGGAAATTTTTCAAGATATGATTGACAATTACTTAATTCTCCGCTGCCATACCGATATGACTCACATCCCCGAATACATCAAAATGATTGACCTTACCCAAGATAATCAAATCATATGTATTGCAAGAGATTACTTTATTTTGGGCGATACGGTCTTTACCATATAAAAAATCGGAGCATGGTACGTTTCCTTAAAAACGTACAGCTCCGATTTTGTGTTTCATACTGATACAAGTCTGAAATGAATAAAGGCATATGGATTCATACGAACACTATATCAAAAGATAATTTTTCGTATTTCTTACCAAAGATATGACAAAAAGGACACCTCACAGAAAGTAACTTTTATTATATATTTTGTAGGCATTTCGCATAACACCTAATTAAAACAGCAGATATTGTTGCCTATACGAATGATACTTTTTCCTATTTCACTTGTAAGAAAATCTACTATATTATTAGCTTTTTAGTGAACAATATACCATTCCTACGAAAATCCAATGACATTGCGGACAATCTGCATTATCTATGTGCAATCTGTAACCTATATCCCAGCGTCCATCTATTATTTTCTGCAATCTACCCAAAGCAATACATATCTTATTCGATTTCCATATAGTTTCCATCAAGGTATTGATATTCCATGCGATAGATAAGAGGACGCTTGGAAACTGTATTAAGCAAACCTTGTTGATTAAGCTCTGAAAGCACTTTTTTTACTTTTAACTCAGGATAATTGTCCCGTTTCGCAATTTCAATAATCATTTTCCGTTCTATACCGGCATTTCCGCCAAAATAATAATCCTGTGCAAACATGAACATTAATGCTTTTTTTAATAGAGAATCCAATCGTTCATCTCTTTTGATAAACTCGTCCGCTGTGTTTAATTTATTTTTTTTCTCCAATAAATTCTGAATAATATCTTCCTGTCCTTTTAACAAAATTTCCAGAAATGAATCAACAAAACCATTCATTTCTCCTCTATTATAAATAGCATTCGTGTCTCGAAAAGCGTTGTAATACTGTGCACTTGACAGCATACAACCTCTTGATAAAGACATTGCCGTAAAATAATGATATTCCTGCTTGATATACAAACTGCTCAAAAATCTTCCCACTCTTCCGTTTCCATCATAAAAAGGATGAATATATCCAAAATAGTAATGGCCAATTGCTACTCTCAACAACAGCGAAATTGTTTCATTCCGTAGAAAATTCAACAAATTATTCATATATACGATTATATTTTCCTCTCCCATTACTCCTCTGTGAAGAATTTCGTTGGAAACTGTTCCTTTTTTCTGCACAAATACAGCGTCTTTTCGAAAGACTGTTCCATCAGGCAAACAATTTTTTCTTATCTCTCCATCCGTAATTTTATCATATATTTTTCGAATATCTTCTACATCAGATGGAAGTTTCAAATTTCCTGCTCCCCTCAATAACATATATGAATTTATCATACTCCCCAATCTTGAGTTTGATTCAGATGCATTTTCCAACATATGACGTATTGTCTCCGCAATCTGATACTTATTTGTTTCGACGCCTTCCAAATCATTTGAATTCTTTAATTCTTCTGATATTACATCAACTAAAAATGCTCTTTTTGCAATCTCAGGAAGAGCATCTTCCAAAGATTGTAATGTTGTATCATTTTTTCTTATCATTTCCAAAAATCTTGCAGTATCGTTATTGTACATGTAATATAATTGAAATTGTTCTGTTTTACGGTACGGTTTTATCATTAAGCCTGTTTTTAATGTTGTTTCAAATTCAAATCTTTTTTTGTAAGTATCCAAATAATGTTCTCCGTTTTTATAATAAACTTTAAATAAATATTCCATATCCCTCTCCATAAAATTAAAAATATACCATTTTTTATTTTTTTAACATTATACAAGCACATATAAATTAAATTTATGTACATTTTTAATTTATTATATGCCTTATTTTTATAAAAGTAAAGATTAGAATTAAAATTTAACGATACAATACCAAAACCAAATAAAAACAACACTATTTTTATTTACAAATATTTTCCTTCATATGTTACTCTCTTATTATATGTCAAATTTATCTGAGGATAACATAAATACCATATATTAACATCTTTAGCTAATGAAACCTCCTATTTAACTGAAAATATTTCCATATTAATCCCCGACCGATTTATAAATTTATAAAAAAAATAGACACATCTATATTTCAATGTGTCTGATTTAACCTTTTATTCTTTGAATACCATAATATTTGTTCTATCCCGAAAAGTCAAATAATCCTATATGCAAAGCAGAAAATTGCTTGTATTGTTCATTCTTTCAATGCTCATATTTATTATATAAACTCTTACATTATGTTTCTGTCAAAAAATTTCTTTTATACAAATATTCCAACATTGTATCTTAATTTTTACGCTGTAAAATAAACGACTGACATCGTTTCTTTTCTATGAATAGGACTGTTTACAAAAATTAGGCAACATTTAGCAGATACAACTGTTTATTTTTATTTGTACTTATCTAACACTATCCTTACATAACATATCCTGCTTCTCTTTGAAGAATATATATGCCTGCTTGATTACAAAGTGACTTTCGGAGAGCGTTCCAAGCGATTGGTTACTTCATTCATCAGCTCATTGGAGATGATGGTCAGCATCTCTTCAAACTTTTCAACGTCTTCTTTTGAAAAGCGCTGTTGAATTCTTTCGGTAACAATATCCAAATACTCATAATTAATCCCGTAATAGCGTTTGAATTTCTCGGTTACCGCTAAATGAACTTCTCGTTTATCTTCTTCGGAACGAATGCGTTCCACATACCCTTTTTTTACCAAATTGGTAATCTTATAGGCAACATTCGGTTGTGAAATTCCGGTAAAGCGAGAGACTTCATTTACTGTCGGCATATCCAAGGCATAAATAACTTCTACGAAAAATGTTTCGATAGTAGTTAGGCTGGCTTCTCTATTTTCAAATGTATGAAATACTTTTTGATAAAAATTTAATTTAAATTTTGCATAAACTTCATGCAATGCTTTCCCTACTATCATAATAGGTTCTCCCTTTCTTGTTTACTATTCTCAAATAAAATACTTATGAATGTATATTGATACGGTTTATATGCCCTTATTTTATCAAATGCACTCCAAAATCTCAAGCTTATTTCGTTTGCAAAGCAAACATAATTTCAGCTTCACAAACAACCTTTTCATTTACGGTCGCTTTCGCATTTCCTACTCCGATGGAGCCTCTTTGTTTGCTCAATTCACAAAATAGTTCTATGGTATCTCCCGGTTCAACTATTCCACGAAATTTTGCATTTTTAATCCCTGCAAAAAATGCAAGTTTCCCTTTATGTTCTTCTTTTGAAAGCAACGCAACTGCACCCACTTGCGCCAAGGCTTCAATCATTAAAACGCCCGGCATAACGTGTTTTTCGGGAAAATGTCCACAAAAATACATTTCGTTGACACTGACACACTTTATTCCTTTTGCCCATTTTCCTTCTTCCCCGTCCACAATACGGTCGATTAATTGAAAAGGATAGCGATGCGGTATAATGTTTTGTATTTCGTTTGAATTATATTTCATATGATATTCCAATGCCTTTCGTCAACATTCAGCCGGCACAACTATTGACTCGTATTTGCCAAACACTGCCCTTTGGCATTGTTCCTCCTATTATTTTATATTATTATCTGATGAAACGGTTGCTATTCCCCGCTCTATACAAGTGATATTTTGCCCATTTCCTTTGCAAGTAAATATACCCTGCTATTCTATTCTCGCATTATGAATGTTTTTTGAATACAATCGTAGCGTTATGTCCCCCAAACCCAAAAGAATTACTGATTGCATATTGAAGGTTCGCTTTTCTTCCTACATTTGGAACAATATCCAAGTCACAATCTTCATCTTTTTCACGATAATGGATAGTCGGAGTAACAAAACCCTCTTTAAGAGACATTGCTGTAACAATTGCTTCTATTCCTCCACTTGCTCCCAACAGATGCCCCACCATGGATTTGGTAGAACTTACCATAAGATTTTGTGCATGCTGTCCAAAGACACTCTTTATCGCTTTTGTCTCACAAAGATCATTGAGTGGTGTTGAGGTTCCATGTGCATTGATATAATCAATTTTCGTTTCAGAAAGTTGTGCATCTTTGAGTGCCATTGCCATACACTTCGCTGCACCTAATCCTTCTGCATTCGGTGCAGTAATATGATACGCATCACAGGTAGTTCCATAACCGATTATTTCAGCATAAATTTTTGCATTTCTCGCTTTGGCATGTTCGTATTCTTCCAAAATCAATATTCCACTTCCTTCTCCCATGACAAATCCGTTTCTTTCTTTATCAAATGGAATAGAGGCTCTTGACACATCTTCCGAAAAACTCAATGCTTTCATTGCAGAAAATCCGCCCAGTCCGAGCGGTGTGACACTTGCTTCTGCTCCACCTGCAAGCATAACGTCTTGATAACCGTCTCTTATCCTGCGAAACGACTCTCCGATAGAGTCCGTAGCCGATGCACAAGCCGTTACAATACAATGACAGGAACCACGAAATCCAAATTCAATCGCAATGCTTCCCGCAGTGATATTCGTAATTGCCATAGGAATAAAGAAGGGAGATATTCTATGAAACCCTTTTGTCATTCCCGATGCATTCTCTCTTTCAATCGTTTCCAAACCACCTATTCCTGATGATACAATTACTCCACAAACATCCTTGTCCAATTCCTCTAACACAAGACCGCTATCTTTTATTGCCTCTCTTGCCGCAACAATCCCCAATTGTGTTACTCTGTCCATTCTCCTTGCGACCTTTTTGTCAAAATAATCTTCTTCTCTAAAGTCAATTACTTGCCCGGCTAAATGTGCCTTATGATTTGTCAAATCCATTCCTTGAATTTCTCTTATTCCACAATGTCCGGCCTTAGTTCCCTGCCAAAGCTTTTCAACGGTGTTTCCCAAAGGTGATACCGCTCCAATTCCGGTTATGACTACTCGTCTGCTCATACGATCCTCCTTGTACTAAAAACAAATTGCTCCCTGTTCCATCATTTCATAATAATCTATAATAAACCTGTTCATACTCCCTCAAATAAAACTATCCATCTTATTTGAGAAACGATCTTCCTATTTTTCCCTGCATTTATTTGTTCAAATTTCGTATAGAAAAATATCCCTTCCTAAAACAATTTGATTTTTACATACTCATTCCACCATCAACCGAAAGCACTTGCCCTGTAATATAACGATTTTCTTCAGAAGCTAAAAATTGAACTGCCCTTGCAATATCTTCCGGCTGTGCCATAAATCCTACCACGATTTGCTGTAAAATTGCCTCTTTTACTTTGTCCGCTAATTTTGCTGTCATATCCGTATCGACAAATCCCGGTGCAACTGCATTGACTAAAACTCCTTTTTTTCCTAATTCTTTTGCACATGATTTTGTCAAACCTATCAATCCTGCCTTGGAAGCACTGTAATTTGTTTGTCCCGCATTTCCTGCTATGCCGACTACACTTGTGATATTAACAATTCGACCATATCGTTGTTTTAACATATAATTTGCAGCATATTTGCTCATAAAAAATGCACCTTTTAAATTTGTATCAATCACTTTATCAAAATCTTCTTCTTTCATACGAATAAACAATCCGTCTTTGGTCACCCCCGCATTATTGACTAAGACATCAATGTTTCCCAATTCATTTACTGTATCATTAACTAATTGGCAACATATTTGTTCTTCTGAGATATTTCCCTGTAAAAGAAGTGTTTTTACTCCTTCTTTTTCACAAAGTCGTGCGGTTTCCTCTGCCTTTTCTCTATTTCCATTGTAATGTACAGCAATATCCATACCTGCTTTTGCTAAGCTTACTGCAATCGCTCTGCCTATTCCGCCTCCTGCACCTGTCACTAACGCAATTTTTCTTTCCATTTTTCCCTCCGTTTATCTATCAAAAAATCAATCTTTTCTTCCTATTCCATTGAATAAAAAATATTCCTTCTCATTATTTTACTTATATGAATCAAACTACGATAACACCCATTCCCCATAAGTGTTACTTTATCCATATAAACTTATTCCCGAATTTATCGTTTTGCACAATCCATGTAGAACAGTGCTTATTGTTCAATTTGATTTTCGTATCACCTTAAAAACAAAAAATTTTTTCTTAACCTTCCGTTTCTCTTTGTATATACTGTACAACTTCATTCAAGGTCATCCTATCATAGCAAGGCAACACTTTGGTATTTTGCGAAATCTTTTTTACAAATCCTTCCAAAACTCTCCCAAAGCCTATTTCTATAAAGGTATCCACTCCTTTTTCTATCATATATTCTATGCTCTTTTCAAAAAGGACCGGACTTTGTACTTGTTTAACCAACATATTTGACAATTTTTCTTCGTCTTCTTTTTCCATTCCCGTCAAATTACACACTACCGGAATTTGCATATCATGAAACTGAATTTCTTCAAAGAGCGTTTTCAAAATTTCTCCTGCCGGTTTCATATACGAAGTGTGAAAAGCTCCACTTACACGAAGCGGAATTGCTTTTCCCATTCGCTTGTCCTTTACTTCTCTCATAAGCTCCTTTATCTTATTCGTATCTCCTCCGATTACAATTTGCCCGGGACAATTCCTATTTGCAATTTCCACTCTTTGTTCCGCTGAAGTATACCTTTCGCATAATGTACAAACTTGCTCTTGTGAAAGTCCTATACAAGCACACATCATTGTATATTTATCGGAAAGGGCATCTTCCATTGCCTGTCCCCTTATTTCTGCAATGCGAAGCACATCCTGCTTAGTAAACACCCCTGCGCTATACAATGCTGCATATTCTCCAATACTCAATCCTGCACTCATATCCGCTTGTACGCCTCGTTCTTTCAGTATTTTTGTAACAATAACATCAAAGGCAATCATACACGGTTGTGTATTTTTTGTACGAGACAATTCTTCCATTGATGCAAAAAAAGAAAGTTCTCTTATCTTTGGTATTTGATCATAAAAATCTCTTGCCGTCACATCATTTTCATAGAAATCTTTCCCCATACCGACTTGCTGACTTCCTTGTCCGCCATATAAAAATCCGATTTTCACTTCGCTTCCTCCCACTGCATCTTTAGTTCATCTACCAATTCTTTGACAGAATACATTCTGTTAATTCGGCCCGCATTTTCTCCCGAAAAAAACAGCCCTTCTTCTGTATTTCCCTTTGCCGCCTGTATCAATGCTTCTGAAATACAATATGGTGTAATGGATGGATTACACGGTTTCAAACAATTCACGCACCTTTTTGGTGGAATTCGACTCAATTTCTCCAATTTGTCGATAAACTCTGTACGAATAGCTCTTCCCGGAAGTCCGACCGGACTCTTAACTAAAATGATATCCTCCTCTTTTGCATTGCAAATAACTTTGGAAAATTTCTCCGAAGCATCACATTCGTAGGTGGCAATAAATCTCGTGCCTATCTGTGCTCCTGTTGCTCCAAGTTTCTGATAATGTGCAATATCATATCCGTCAAATACCGAACCGGCAACAAAAACCGGTATTTCTTCTCCCTTTTCCTGCTCAAAAGGATTTAACTCAGTTAATACTTGCTTTAAAAGCACATCTAATGAAAAATGATTATCTCCTATTTCTTCTTTTTTAAAACCCAAATGTCCGCCGGCTCCTGTACCTTCCAAAACGATAAAGTCTGCAAAACGATTATATTTTCTCTTCCAAGTTTGCAACACAACCTTTGCCGCTTTTCCACTCGAAACAATAGGCGCTAAAGCGACATCATATTCCTCTGCCAACTTTGGAAGCTGCATCGGTAGTCCTGCTCCCGAAATAACTGCATCAATTCCTTCTTCCAATGCACAACGAAGCATTTCATCATATTGATTGGCCGCAACCATATTATTGATAGCAAGCATTCCTCGCCCCTGCGAAATTTTTCTCGCTTTTCTTATCTCCTCCTTCAAAGCTTCTCGATTGCATTGCAAAGTGTCTTGGTAAAAATTATCTTTGCGATATCCTATTTGTACGGTCGAAATCACTCCCATACATCCTTCTCTTGCCACATGTCCCGCTAAATTTCCCAAAGATACGCCTACTCCCATGCCGCCTTGTATTAAAGGAAATTCCAATGTTTTCTTTCTAATCTTACATGGTTTCATCGCAAAGTCCTTTCAAAACTTGCCGATATTCCAAAAACAATTTGTCCAATAATTCTTCTACCGTACATTCCTCTTCCATCATAGCAGCCGTTTGACCCGCC
This sequence comes from Filifactor sp., assembly GCA_041848665.1. GTDB lineage: Bacteria > Bacillota > Clostridia > Peptostreptococcales > Filifactoraceae > Filifactor. The sequence goes on along the minus strand of JBGZJG010000128.1, from coordinate 6,023 downwards.
ATCAGAGAACCATGCTGTACATCTCCTTCAAACACAGCTTTTCGCAGAGAGCCCAAAGTATATTTTTCAAGTTCCATCAAATCGGCGCCTTGTTTTTCCAACAAGATATATTGCTTTACCATCTCATTTTTCAAAACTCGTACAGGTGTACCGCCTATTCTCCCCATAACGGTAATCTGTGTATCTTTTGCAGACAATACGGCATCTTTATAATTTTGATGAATGGGACATTCTTTTGTGGCAAGCATACAGGTTCCAACCTGCACACCGGTTGCCCCCAAAATATTTGCCGCTGCAATCTGTCTTCCGCTTGCAATTCCACCGGCCGCAATAACCGGAATTTGAACCGCTCCTGCTACTTGAGGAACAAGTACCATTGTCGTGGTTTCTCCAACATGACCGCCACTTTCTGTTCCTTCTGCAATAACCGCATCTGCACCTACACGCTCCATTCTCCTTGCCAGTGCAACAGAAGCTACCACAGGAAAGACTTTAATTCCCGCCTCTTTCCAAGATTTGATGTAACGTCCCGGATTTCCCGCTCCTGTTGTCACAACAGGTACGTTTTCTTCGATAACAATTTTTGCCATCTGTTCCGTATCCGGATTCATAAGCATCAAATTTACTCCGAAGGGTTTATTCGTTTTTTTCTTGCATATTTTTATATGTTCTCTCAAAGTCTCTGCTGTCATACCTCCTGAACCTATAATTCCCAATGCTCCCGCTTCAGACACAGCTGCTGCAAATTCTCCTGTGGCAATATTTGCCATTCCTCCTTGTATCAGAGGATATTTTATTCCTAACATCTCATTTAATTTCATACATTCCCCTTATCCCTAATTTTTTGACCTTCTCCTATTACATGATGAAAAAACCGAACTGCTCAAAATCCAAATTGTGTCCTTTTCATAGAAAAAATAAAAGTATCCTTATGAAACCTTATAAAAAGCAATTATGTTTTTTACCCGCATTTTTTCTTAAAAATTTTTGGACAAATTTACTTTTTCCAATTTCTCTACAAAAGAAACCCTGTTTTTTTCATGCGAAATCGGATATTTCATTTACCATTCTATCAAGGTGCCTCCCCAAGTGAAACCACCCCCAAAACCTACCATCAAAACTTTCATTCCCTTTTTTAACATTCCCTGCTCATTCATTTCCGCTAAAGCAATCGGAATACTCGCCGAGGAAGTATTTCCATAAGAATGAATGTTCATATAAAATTTTTCTTTCGGAATATCCAATTTTTTCTGTGCATAATCTATAATTCGGCTGTTTGCCTGATGACAAACGATACAATCTATTTCTTCTTTTTTCGTTCCGCTGTTTTTCAAAATTTCCTCAATACATCGTACAATCGTTGTTGTCGCAAAGCGAAATACTGCTTTTCCATCCATATACACTTGTGGTTTCAATCCGTCCTTATGAATTCCCGGACATCCGAGTTCTGTTTTTGTTCCTTTGCTACCCACAGAAAAAATGCTCTGCTTTTTGGAATTTTTTTTCAAAAGAACTGCCCCGGCACCATCTCCAAACAAAATACAAGTACCTCTATCCTCAAAATTTAACAGTTTTGAAATAACCTCTGTCCCTACAATCAGAATATACGATTCTTCCTCCATACCTGTAAAAAGACCATCCGCTATTTTCAGTGCATAAATAAAACCACTGCATGCTGCATTGATATCAAGTGCCAATATATTTTCTGAAAGATGTAATCTCGTTTGCAGCAAACAAGCTACCGACGGCGTCATATAATCTGCTGTAAAAGTCGGTACAATGATTGCCTTTATTTTATTTTTTTCAATCCCTGCATTTTCAAGAACCTTTTTTGCAGCTCCAAAACCCAAATCTTCCGTTGTTTCTTCTCCCGCAAAAAATCTCTGTCTAATTCCTGTTCTCGTAAAAATCCACTCATCGGAAGTATCCACAATCTTTTCCAAATCAAAATTGCTGACTGCTGTTTTCGGAACACAATTTCCTGTCGCCACTATATCAAATCCCATACCGTGTCCTTTCCTATTGCCCTATTTTTCGATATTTGCTATATCTCCTACACAATCGCTCTTCCACAGAAAGTTTCATTTGTTTCTCAAGGTGTTCTTGTAGAATTTCTTTACATCGAAACATCGTATCTTCAAATCCTTGCTTTGAAAAAGAAATGTCTTCCCGAACAACACCGTCAATTAATCCTCTGTAATACAAATCTCCTGCTGTCATCTTCATTTTTTCCGCCGCTTCTTTTGCAAGCTTCGCATCCTTCCAAAGAATAGAGGCAAACCCTTCCGGCGACAAAATAGAAAACGTTGAATTTTCAAGCATAATAATTTCATCCGATACAGAAAGTGCCAAGGCTCCGCCACTTCCTCCTTCTCCTGTAATCAATGAAATGACAGGCACCTTCAAATCGCTCATATAAAACAGATTTCGTGCAATGGCTTCTCCCTGCCCTCTTTCTTCCGCACCTATTCCGGGATATGCTCCGGGTGTGTCGATAATCGTAATCACAGGACGAGAAAATTTTTCTGCTTGTTTCATCAATCGAAGTGCTTTTCGATATCCTTCCGGATTACTCATTCCAAAGTTACATTCCATGTTTTCCTCTAAAGTTCTTCCTTTATTCGTTCCGATGATGGTTACGGGAATTTTTCCAAAATATCCTACTGCTCCCAAAATTGTTCCATCATCTGCATAATACCGATCCCCATGAAGATAAAATACTTCATCAAACAAATAGGAAATCCATTCCTTTGCTTTTGGACGTTGAATGTGTCTGGAAAGATATACCCTATCCCATGCACTAAGATTTTTTTCATATGTTCTCAAGAGTTCTCTCTGTTTTTTTTCCAATTCCTGAAGAATGGTATCAGATGGTAAAATATCGGATGAATTTTGAATCATTCTGTTTTTCTCTTCTTCTATCATCTGCCACTTTTTTTCCAATGTTCCGATATTCATTCTCCTGTCCCTCTTTCATGCAATTTCAACAATAAGGATAACGTCTTTCTCATATCTTGTCGGGATATGATACGGTCTACAAATCCTTTCTCCAAAAGAAATTCCGCTCTCTGAAATCCTTCCGGCAAACTTTTTTTCATTGTTTGTTCGATTACTCTCGGTCCTGCAAAACCAATCAGTGCATTCGGTTCTGCTAAAATAATATCTCCCAGATAAGCAAAACTTGCCGTAACTCCTCCGGTTGTAGGATTCGTAAGACACGAAATGTACAAAAGTCCTGCTTCATTGTGTCTTTTTGCTGCTGCCGAAGTTTTTGCCATCTGCATGAGAGAATACATTCCCTCCTGCATTCGTGCTCCTCCGCTTGCACAAAATACAACAATCGGCAATTTTTTTCGTGTTGCCGTTTCAAATGCAGCGGTAATTCTTTCTCCCACTTCCGCACCCATACTCCCCATAAAAAAACGACTGTCCATAATACATAAAACAACAGAGCTTCCTTCTATTTCTCCCAGAAAAGATATGACAGCCTCCTCAAGCCCCGTATCAGCAGATAATTTTTCTTTTTTTTCGGTATAGCCTTCAAAGTCAAGAGGATTTTCTATTGTTTTATCCGCAGAGAGTTCTGAATATCCCTCATCGAGCAATAACTGTGCACGTTCTTGTGCCGGTATAAAAAAATGCTCTCCACAATAAGGGCAAACATAGGCATTTTTTATCTTATCCTTTATAGGAAAACTTCTATTACATGTTCCGCATTGTGAAAAAAGCAAATTCTTAATCTCTTTTTTCTGATAGCTGTAATTTTTTTCTCTTAGATTTTTCAATAAATCCAATTTTAATTTTCGCTCTTTTAAAAAATTTCGCATATCCGTCTCTTTCCTAAATACTTTCTGCAAGTCCTAAAATTCTGTCCATATTTTCTTCCAAAAAATCGGTCTTATAATCTCCTTTAAGAAACCTTTTTTCATAGGTCATCATATACAAAAGACCGATATTTGTGGAAATTCCTTCCACCATAAACTCTTCCAAAGCTCGTCTAAGTTTACGAATTGCCTCTTGTCTCGTTTTACCATGTACAATCAACTTCGCAAGCATGGAATCATAATACGGACCGATTTCGTACCCCTGGTACAAAAGCGAATCTATCCGAATACCGTTTCCACCGGGAATATGGACAATATTAATCTTTCCGCAGGACGGCATAAAATTATTTCTCGGATTTTCCGCATTAATCCTGCACTCAATTGCATAACCATCCATAACAATTTCCTCTTGCCGAACGGAAAGCGGAAGTCCAAAAGCAATACGCAGCTGCTCTTTGATAATGTCTACTCCCGTTACCATTTCCGTAACCGGATGTTCCACCTGTACTCTCGTATTCATCTCCATAAAATAAAACTGCCCATTTTCCAAAAGCAAAAATTCAATTGTTCCTGCCGAAGTATAACCGACCGCTTTTGCCGCATTCAATGCCGCCTCTCCCATCTTCTCCCGAAGTTTCGGAGACATTAAACGATATGGAGACTCTTCCATCATTTTTTGATTTTTTCTCTGAAGAGAACAATCCCTCTCTCCCAAATGAATAACATTTCCATACGTATCCGCCAAAATTTGTACTTCAATGTGCTTTGAGCGCTCAATCAATTTCTCCATGTATACGGCATCATTTCCAAATGCTGCTCCCGCCTCTTGTTTTGCAGAATAAAATTCTTTTTCCATATCCTTTGGAGAATAAATCCTACGCATACCCTTGCCTCCGCCGCCGGCAGACGCCTTCAAAATAACCGGATATCCGATATCTTCTGCCATCTTACACGCCTCTTCCAAAGAACCAATAAGCTCTTTTGAACCCGGAACAACAGGAACTTCATTTTCCATCATGGTTTTTCGTGCAGTCTGTTTATCTCCCATTCGTTCGATAACACTTGCATGCGGTCCGATAAATTTTATGCCGCATTCTTCCGTCATTCTCGCAAATTCACTATTTTCCGCCAAAAATCCATATCCCGGATGAATTGCCTCACACCCCTTTAGAAGTGCGGCACTCAAGATATTTTTTGTATTGAGGTAACTTTGCTTTGCAGGCGCAGAACCGATACAAACCGCCTCCGTCGCCATTTGAACATGAAGGGAATTTCTATCCGCCTCGGAATAAACCGCAATCGTCTCTATATTCATTTCTCGACAGGCACGTATAATGCGTACAGCAATTTCTCCCCGATTAGCTACCAAAATTCTTTGAAACATCAGTCCACCTCAATTAGCATCATTTTTTGGTCAAATTCAACCATTCCTTCGTTTTCGGCACAAATTTCTTTTATGGTTCCATCAACAGGAGAAGTAATTTCATTGAGCAGTTTCATCGCTTCCACAATGCATAAAATTTGTCCTTTGGATACCTTCTGTCCTACCGTAACAAACGGATTTTCTCCCGGCGCCGGAGACGCATAAAAAGTTCCGACTACCGGAGCACGAAGTATAAATTCATTTTCCTTAACTTTCTCTTCGTGTTCCTTTTCCTTGCTATAAGCCGTCTCCTTGTTATCTTCCTCTGTTCTTATCGGCTGTGCTATTGAAAATTGCTCCAACGGTTTTTCTAATTCCAACAGAGAATTTTCTTCCTTCCAAACAAATCGACTCAAAGAAGATACCGAAAACCATTGTGCCAATTCTATCACTTCATTTTTTTTCATAGTTGACCTACTTATGTGTATCAATATATTTCACAATATCTTCTACGGTCAAAAGTGTTTCAAATTCACTATCTTCTATTGTAATTCCAAATGCATCCTCCAATGCCATCGCCAAATCTGCCGCATCTAACGAATCCATCTCCAAATCTTCCATCAATCGAGCCTCTGCTACCACCTTTTCTTCTTTGCAATTCAAACTGGATAAAATTGTTTCTTTTACTTTTTCAAATGTCATTGTTCTTCTTCTCCTTTTTTTGTTGTAAAATAATCTCCTTATAAATTTTTTCAAAAAAATCTGTTTCATTTGATGAAAAAGGTTGCCTCTTTCCTACAAAGGTAAGAAACATATCGCTTTATGCTCTGCTCTAT
>JBGZJG010000127.1:0-4283 GCA_041848665.1 Filifactor sp. | reverse complement strand
GGCAACGATATGCAGTAATGATACTTCCGTCTGGCTAACGTCACTGTAAGGGACGGCCCACCCATCAGCATGGGAGGGGGTGGAATTCCCATGAGGATAGGCAGTTACCTATCCGTCCGGATATGTTCAAATAATGATAATATAACAAATGCTGCACTGATTTTTGGTGTGATGTAAATCTTAAGCAAGTCAGTGCAGCTTATTTTATAAAAGGAAGGAGGGCTAAGCAATGAATGATGGTCTAAATATCACCCAAGAGAAAGAACGACAATCATTTGGTACTTCCGGGCATGAAGAAAAGAATAGAGTTTCAAGAATGGTTCCTCGTATTGGAATGACGATTGATGAAACGGCAGACTACACCGGAATTGGAAGAACTACTCTACGCCAACTGATTCGTTCAGGAAAGATACCGACTCTGAAAATCGGTCGTAAAACCATTATTCGTGTAGATACCATGGAATATTTTTTGAAAATCAATGAAGGCTTGAACCTACTTGATAATGATAAAGTTCGAGCGGTGAAATAAAAAATACGGCATAGCCATAAACAGGGATGCTTGGTATAATAAGAGTATCACATCCTTGCAGTTTTCTTTGTCGTAGGAAAGGAGAAAAACAATGGCAAAGGGATCTGTGAGAAAAAAAGGAAAAAAGTGGTACTATCGGTTCTATATCGAAGATGAAAGCGGCAACCGAATTCAAAAAGAATTCCCCGGAACAGAAAGTAAAGCGGAAACGGAATCACTTCTCCGAAAGGCAATGGAGGATTATGATAACAAAAAATTCATTGCGAAAAATGAGAATGTGACATTAAGTGATATGCTTGATATGTGGGTCGAGGAAGAATTAAAGCCCGGCTCTCTAAGCAACGGTACTGTTATGGCATATCAAGCAACAGTTCGTCGCATCAAGCAACATCCGATCGGAAAAAGAAAGCTGAAAACTGTTACTTCGGATCATCTGCAATCCTTTATGGATTTACTCAGTTTTGGAGGAACAAAGCCGGACGGAACAGTTGCACAACCTCTAAGTATTGGAGGAATTCGGCAATACTCAGCAGTATTACAGGGAGCGTTTCGTTTTGCGGTATTCCCAAAGAAACTGATTTCGTTCAATCCAATGCAATATGTTATTCGTCGCAATCAGGCGGAGGATTACGAACTGTTTGTGGAAAACAATGCAATCCAGCAGGTAACACCTACCATCAACCATGAGCAATTCAAGGAACTTATCGCTTATTTGGAAAAAAAGAACAATCCGGCCGTACTCCCCATTCAGATTGCCTATTATACAGGCTTGAGGATTGGAGAAGCATGCGGGCTTGATTGGCAGGACATCAACTTGGAAGAACAATATCTGACGGTTCGCAGAAGTATGCGCTATAATCAGATGCGACACAAAATAGAAGTAGGTCCTACAAAACGAAAGAAAGTCCGAGAGGTTGATTTTGGAAATGTGCTGACTGATATTTTGAAAAAGGCGAAAAAAGAACAATTACAAAACAAGATGAAGTATGGAGAACTTTATTCCCTAAATTATTATGTGGAGGTTAAGGAAAGGAACCGCAGCTACTTTGAGGTTTATACTTTAGGGATGAACGAAAATGTGCCGGAAGATTACAAGCCTTTATCTTTGGTTTGTTTAAGACCGGACGGAGCCTATGAGTCTCCAAGCACCGTCAGTCTTGTTTGTAGAAGTGCTCAGAAGAAAATACCGGGGTTGGAAGATTTTCACTTCCATACATTAAGACATACCTTTACAAGCAATCTGCTCTCTTATGGAGCAGCGCCGAAAGAAGTTCAGGAGCTTCTCGGACACGCCGATGTCAGTACCACAATGAATATCTATGCCCATGCTTCAAGGGAAGCAAAACGCTCCTCAGCAAAACTGTTGGACAATGCAATGGGAATCGATTAAGCAAAATTTTCCTTAAAAATTCTCATAAGGGAAAAATCAAGGGAAACCAAGCAAAAAAGAAAGTGAAATCCTATGAAAAACCAAGCGTTTTAGGGGGTTAGAGAATTATAGATAGATAAACTGGGATTTGTCATTGCGATAATTCATCCAATTTACTTAGTTGCCATTGTCTTTCTTCAATGACTTTAGACATGTCACATGGATACATAAGATTAATCAACTTAATTGCGTAATCACTTGCAACCATTCCATGTTCCTTCATATGTCCACTTGCAACTGCTTGGCCAATGACTCTAAATGTTACTCTCAATATTTCATCTGTTTGAGCACGAGCAACTTTGTGTATTGCAAATCCCGCTTGTCGTACTTCATGCATTCTCGCCTTTCCTGCTTGCCACATTTCATTTATTCTAAATCCCTCGGCGATTTCCAGAAAAGAGTTTTCGCAAATATTATATATACAAATACTACGCTTCGCAATTTCTAACGACCACTTTGCGATTGTTATTTGTGATTGTATCTCATAAAGAGTATCTATTTTGTTTCTTAATTCATCATCCAACAGATGGATTTTTCTTATAGTCATTAAAACATCCTCTCCAAATTCCAATTTGTTTTACGCAATGTTCATTTTATTATACCATTTTTCAGCCCAGTTTTACAGACCTAACTCATTCCGCTTTACCTGTGATGGTCGCTTTTCTTGTTCCTGTAACTGCTCTATACAGGTTTTAACTTTTTCTGCTTGTCCGACTTCCTCTCGTATCTCCAATATTTGATTATATAGGCTATTTTTCTCTTTCTTCAAAGTGGTAACTTCTGATTTCCATTTTGATATAGCTAAGGTCTTGCTTTCTCCTAAATGTTCTTTTAGATATTTTCTTGCACTCTCAAATAAAATAATCTCTGCGGTATGTTCGTTATAAAAATCTTCCTGCTTGCTTTTCTTTATCTTGGTATAGGTTTTATATATGTCTTTATGTTTCAAATATTTTTCTGCTTGGTCGATAAGCTGTACTCTGTCATTGGTTTTCTTTTCAGTATCTTTTATGGCTCTTGTAGTCTTGTAATTCTTATCTCTTAATGCTGATATACTTTCTTTCAATTCGGATATTGATGTAATATTTTTTTCTTTAAGGAATTGATAGCTTTCAATATATTTTTCTAAGTCTGCATTGTGGTTATCTGAGTTTTCTTTTATGAAATGAGAGAGCATATCTGTTAAATCATTTTGTCTTGGCAGGATGGTGGATTGTATAGCCATATCGTCCTGTTTATCTTTTGAAGTATCATTATTTTTATCTTTCGTTAAACTCCTTATCCATCTCATTAAGGCTTTTATTCTTCTTGCTATTTCTCTTAATATCTTGTTTTGATGTTTGATTTCTCTGTTGATATTTCCTCTATCGGTGGCTATACCTTTCTTTTCCATTTGACTTGCTGATACACCCATGTGAATTGTCGGTATTTGTTCTATGCCTTGTCTTTGATAAGAGCGATGATCCACTTTTTCCTGTATGCTGTTTTCTTCAAGATACTTGTTTGTAATATCTGCCCACGACTTTCGCCACTGCTCTGCTTTATCTTGCTCGTTCCAATCTACCGTATCTATTTTTCTTGTTTTGTAGTTGCCGTTTTTGAGTTTTACTTTTTCTCCGTTTTCATCAAGGATATATTCCTTTTTTGATTTTGCTCCCCATGTTTTATCTTCGTTTAACGGTCGCATAGTAAGTAAGATATGAGCGTGTGGGTTTCCATCATTTTTATCGTGTAGAGCAATATCGGCACACATACCTACTTTTACAAAATTTTCTTTTACATATTCTCGTACAAGCTCTATCTGTTTTTCTCTGCTTAATTCTTTAGGTAATGCAATTTCTATTTCTCTTGCAAGCTGTGAATTTTTACTTTTTTCTATTTTCTCAACACTGTTCCATAAGACAGAACGATTTACAAATTCTTCAGGTGCATTTTGCGGTAGTAAAATTTCTGTATGTGCTATTCCGCCTTTTCTTGTAAAGTCATGGACTATTCCGTCATATTCGTTTTTTATTTTTTCGCCACTACGATAAGCTGAAGCTGCTACTGCACTTTTATTTTTTCCTCTTGAGATAATCTTTATACTAAGATGATAGATTGCCATAAGAAAAAACCTCCTTTCCATTTTTGATATTGGTGTGGTGGCGATGATAAAGACTTACTAAAAAAAATCGGATTGTTTTTATCCGATTTCTTTTGGTAAGTACACAAGGGGTAGGAAATTTATTTCCGTAGGGGAGTGTAGCTCCCCTGTATCAGCGTTAGCTGATATGCCCTCTGCAAGAGCCTTCGGAGAACGCACACACCCTTTAGGGTGTATAAGTG
>JBGZJG010000126.1:0-5203 GCA_041848665.1 Filifactor sp. | reverse complement strand
TCCTTTTTGGCAATAGAAATTAATTATTTTATTGTCAAGGAGGTGAATTCCATATGATTATATTCAGAGCATGGAAGACATTGAAAGATGGAACTAGAATCTATGCAAAAGATTATGGAAAACGAGCTTTTCCTATCTATATAGATGAGAAAAATAAAAAGGAGGCTAAATAAGAAATAGCTGGGTGAAACGAGGATACTTTGCTGATGGGTATTCTTTTTTTACGGAGTAATCAAAAAAATAAACGATTGAAATTTCAATTGTTGACCGTGTCAAATGACACGGACACCTATACTAATGTAAGATAAAGCTATAATTACAAACATCGTAGTTATAGCTTTTTTAATTTTTAAAATTTAATAAGGAGGTAGAAATATGGAAACGATTTTGGCAAGTGTACAAGGGATAATTGGAACGGTACTTACAGGAGTAGTTGCACTGGTAGGTAAGTATATCATCGCCTACTTATCAGAAAAAACGAGCGGTATCAAAGAGGAAAAGCTTAAAATATTGCTTGAAACAAATTTGCACCGAGCTGATAAGCTAACAGATACCATTGTAAAACAACTTGAGCAAACAACCGTAAAATTACTAAAAGAAAAATCTGAAGACGGAAAACTTACAAAGCATGATGTATCGGAAATTAAAAGAGAAACAGATGCAATGCTTAAAACTTTTGTTGATATCAATTTGAAAGAGGCACTCGATTATGCCATGGGTGATAGCGAAAAATATTTGAAGTCACTTATTGAAGCAAAGGTTTATGAGTTGTCTTTAGCAACAGAAGCGGCATCTCCGGTAATTACGGAATATGAATATATTCCAAGTGTAGAAGAGTTGGAAGCTACCATCCAATAAGGTGCAATAGGAACATGCTTTTCTACTATCATAGAAAAGCTGAAAAAGAAAAAGCCGCAGGGCAATCATAAAGGACGATGTAAGTTTCACATGGCTTGCATTGTCCTTTCATGTTTAGATTTTTCCGACAAAAATGTAACCTAATGAAAGGATGAAGAACTTGGACTGGAAAAAAGAGGTACACAAACTATATTTTGAGCAGCACAAAAAAATAAATGAAGTTGCAGAGATTGTCGGCAAGAGTAGAAAGACTATCTCAAAGTATCTAAATTCTTTATCCGGTGTAAAAACCGAAAAAGAGGATAGAAAGAAGAGCACGAAAGAGAAAAGAAAACTTTATCAACGCAGATGGGATATGCTACATAGGACGAAATTGTCCGAAGAGGATGAGCAAAGAATTATGAGAAGATCGCATGATATCGCCTCCTCGATTTTATCTGCAGAAAAATATTTTCACGATTAGGGGGATAACATGGATTTTAATGCTTTTTTGAACTTGACATTATCTTTGGCGGTAGGATACATCACCTATACGCTAAAAGAGAGAGATAAACGAATCGAAACGGAATTCAGGAATTTGAAGACGGGGTTTGATGACATTTCGAAGAGTCAGGCAAATCAAGAAAAAAATATGTATCGTATTTTTGTAACAAAAGATGAGCACTCACGCGACATGAACGCGTTGGAAAGAAAGATAGATGACATCAAAGATATCTTGATGGGGATTAAGGAAGATATTGGACACTTAAACGGGAGGCAAGAAAAATAATGATTGATAACAAAAAAATTAGGGGTTGGATGATTCGAATTTTGCATAGGGCATATCCTGCCGGACTGGAAGCGGACACTCTTTTTAGACAACTCCATGAAATGGGATATGAGGTAACGCGAAAAGAATTTTATGCCGACATTCAATATTTGATAGATGACGGTTTTGTGCAAATTCAAAAATTCGGGGAGTTTTCTTTCGAGGATGCACTCAACAATAAAATCTACAAAGTCACAACGAAAGGTGTGGATCTGGCGGAAAAAACGATTACTGATGAGGGAGTGAGTCTGTAATGGCAAACAGAGCTATCAGCAAAGTAGACAAGCTACCTGATGAACTTAGACAAGTTATCAATGAGGCGATTGTATCAAAACGATTAACTTATGAACAAATCACAGAAATGATTCATAGCGCTGGACATACAGATATTTCTTCTCGCGCTGTAGCAAGGTATGGGAAAAAATTTAGTGAAAAGCTAGAAAGTATCACAAGAGCGAAAGAGCAGGCGAAGGCGATTATTGAGAGCTCGGCGGGTTCAAAGCTTGATATGGCAGAAGCGAGCTCCACAATGGCATTTCAATTATTGATGAATATGCTGGTGAACACAGAGGATGGCAAGGTCGACAAGAACGCGATTGCAGGGATGCAAGCCCTTGCATCCCTGGAACGCTCGGCCGTCAGTCGCGAAAAACTTCGATATCAATTCAACAAGGGAGTCGATGCTGCGGCGGAAAAAATCAAGCAGGAATTGCAGGAAGTGTTAAAAACCGAACCGGAACTCCTCGGAAAGATTTTGGAAATTCTTGAAAGGGTTGAAATTCAAATAAAAGATGAAAATTTGAAATCTTGAAAGATGGGTTTGAAAGATAAAAATCAATGGAGAAGGCAAAGGGTAAATCGAATATAGCTATAAAACGCAAAAAAAATGCGGTTTTTAGCGCGGTTAAAATCGGACGTAAAAATATAAGGAAAATATTTTGAAAGATAAATGAAAGACAATGAAAGAAAATGAAAGGGATATTTCCTTTCTGTGAAAGATAGGAAAAGGAGTCTTTGAAAAAATGTCGATTTTGAATGAACTTGTAGGACGGTCGCAATTATCAAAATTTCATAAGAGGATGCAAGAAAAAATTTCCCTTGCACAGAATTCGTTTTGGGAGTATTGCAAACTGACAAATCCTGACTTTTACTATGAAGGTAGAGATTTCTTAAAAAATTATTGTAACATGCTCGAAGACTTATACAGGAGAAGATTATTTTTTCCGGATGGCAGATTGTGCTTAAAATTAATGATTAATTTTCCGCCGCGTCACGGAAAATCAAGAACTCTGGTACTATTTGTTGAGTGGTGTTTTGGGCAGAATGACAACGAAAAAGCAATTACTTGTTCGTACAATGATGATGTTGCATCAGATTTCTCGAGATTCACACGAGACGGCATTTCAGAAGAAAGCAGTATAGATGAACAAATCCATGAACTTTTGTTAAAGTATGAAGATATTGAAAGTATTGAGAGTATTCCTGTAGGAGAAGCTGATAAAATAAAGTATGTTTTTATAGATATTTTTCCGATGGTACAAATCCAAAAAGGAAATGCAAGTTTTGAAAAATGGGCATTGGAGGGAAAATTCTTTTCTTACAAAGGTGCCGGAGTTGGTGGAGCTATTACAGGTAGAGGTGGCTCTATCACTATTGTAGATGATCCGATTAAAGACTCGGCAACAGCATACAACGAAGATGCGTTAAATAAAATATACGGTTGGTACACAAATACTTTTAAGTCTCGTGCAGAAACAGGAGCGATACAAATCATAAACATGACCAGATGGTCATCAAAAGATATCTGTGGCAGATTGTTGGAAGATGAAGAAGAAGCAAAAGAGTGGATGCATGTAGAGTATGAAGCAAGAGATAAAGAAGGAAACATGCTATGTAATTCCATTTTGACAGAACAAGAATATTTTTCGTTGAAGCGTGTAATGAATGAAGATATTTTCCTTGCAAACTATCATCAACAGCCGGTGGACAAGACGGGCGGTTTGTATGCAGCAGGATTCGAAACATACGATTTCTATGATGAAAACTCTGTCGAAAGACGGATTGCATATACAGATACTGCTGATGAAGGAACGGATTCTTTGCTATGTATAATGGCGGATGTTATTGGTAATACCGGATATGTAACAGACATTTACTTTACAGATGAATCTATGGAAACAACTGAACCGGAGACAGCACGAAGATTGACTCGTGCCGGAACGAAAGAATGCATTATAGAAAGCAATAACGGTGGTCGTGGATTTGCACGAAATGTAGAAAAAGAATTGAAACTATTAAAAAACAAAAAATGTGTCATTACATGGTTCCATCAAAACAAAAACAAGAGATCTCGAATCTTATCAAATGCGACAAATGTACTAACGCAACTTTTGATGCCTGAGGGTTGGGAGAAGAAATTTCCGGAATACTACAAGGCGATGATGGGATATCAGAGAAAAGGTAAGAATCCGCATGATGATGCTCCGGACGGAACTACAGGACTTGTAGAGTTTATAAACGGAGAAGTAAAAGGTAAAAAGAAAATGAAAGTACTAAACAAAAGGTTATTAGGATTGTAAGGAGGTGGGATTGTGATTAAACTATCGGAATTTGAAGTAAACGAAAAAAACATCACGCTTGTGATAGACAGGTTTAGAGGTAGTGAGTATCCAAGGTTAAAAAAGTTATATCAATACTACTCTGCAGACAATGAAATCTTATCTCGCGTTCAGGAAGCCGGGAAACCTAATAACAAACTGGCTTGTGCTTATGCAAAGTATATCACGAAGTTACAAACAGGATATTTTGCAGGAGTTCCGGTAAAACTCAAATCATCTGAAGAGGAGTATTTGCAAAAATACAATGAAGTGATGGAAGATAACTTTTCGACCGATGTAAACTTTGAAATGGCAAAAAGTGCATCTATTTTTGGGTACGGAGTAGAACTGGTCTACCAAAACGAAAAGGCTGGAACAAAGTTTAAGAAGTTAGATCCAAGAGAAGTCATTTTAATTTTTGGAACGAGTATGGACGAATTTTTGTTGTGTGGTATCAGATACTATACGGTATCCGGATTGGATAATAAAGCGAAAGAGATTGCGGAAGTCTACACGGTAAATGAAAAGAGATATTTTGAACGATCATACGGGAAAGCAAAATTTGTTGAAATTGTAGAAAAAGAGGAAGGTAATATCTTTAACGAAGTGCCTTTTATTTTGTACAAAAACAATGAGGAGATGAAGTCAGACTTTGAAGATGTCATCTGTTTGAACGATTCTTACGATACCGCTCAATCCAACACAGCGAATGATACGGATTATTTCAACGATGCATATATGGTGATTGAGGGGAGCAACGATATCGCAGATGATATGGAGGATGAAGACGGCAACGGAACAGGTGGTGTAAGTGCTGCCGAGAAGATGAAAAAGAATAAAATACTATTCTTCCCGGACGGTGGTGGCGCAAAATTCCTTGTGAAAGATATTAACGATGCAGCGACAGAAAATTATAAGAACCGCTTGAATGGAGACATTC
>JBGZJG010000125.1:0-11236 GCA_041848665.1 Filifactor sp. | reverse complement strand
CGAATAGAAATTATAAGAAAAAAATCAAAAATGGACATTTTTATTAAATAGATGGTATAATTTTTTTGGAAGAAAAAAATTTGTTTGCATAAAAAATAAAGTGATTACAATTGGAAAGTGAAAAAATGTCAAAGGAGTATTTTTCAGTTTGGAACTGAAACGGGAACATAAAAGGATTGTTTCGTCTGTTTTTGAAAATAGGAGCTTATAAAAAATTTTTACGGCATTTTACAATATTGAGAGGAATTAAAACATGAAACGATATCGTATAGGAAAAATTGTCAACACGCATGGCTTGAAGGGAGAAGTTAAGGTTTATCCGCATACGGACGATATGAGCCGTTTTGAAGATGCAAAGTATTTGATATTCGAGGGAACCGATGAGAAGTTGGAAATCGAGTCTATAAGATATCAAAAAGCGATGGTGTATCTCAAATTTAAGGGAAAAGATAAAATTGAACAGGTTGAACCGTTTTTGCAAAGAGAAGTATATGTTGATGAAGAGAATATGAGAGAGTTGGAAGAAGATGAGTATATGATTGATACTCTGATTGGATTGGACGTATTTTTGCAAGATGGGCAAAGGATAGGTATGGTAAAGGATTTGTTGCAGTACTCGGCAAATGATGTTTTGGTATTGGAATGTGATGGAAAAGAAGTATTAATTCCTTTCTTGAAACAATTTGTGCCACAAATTGACATAGGAGGAAAGAAAATGATAATTGCACCAATCAAGGGAATGATAGAAGAATGAAATTTCATGTTATGACACTGTTTCCCGAAGTGATTTCCGCCTATACAGGAGAGAGCATATTAAAAAATGCAAGAGACAATGGTATTATAGAGGTCATTTGCTACAATATTCGAGATTTTTCAGCGAATAAACATAAAAAAGTTGATGATTATCCGTTTGGCGGAGGGCAGGGAATGGTTATGTCGGTGCAACCGATTTATGATTGTTTTTGTCATATTGTCAACCAAATTCCGAAAGGGGAGTGTTTTCATACAATTTGTCTCTCGCCTCGAGGAAAGACGTTTTATCAAAAAAAGGCACAAAACCTTACGAAGTATGAAAATTTGATTTTATTGTGCGGGCATTATGAGGGGATTGATGAAAGAGCCATCAAGCTTTTGCATGCGGAAGAAATTTCCATCGGAGATTATGTTTTAACCGGTGGAGAATTGGGGGCATTGGTCTTAATTGACAGCATTTCTCGAACAATAGAAGGTGTTTTGTCTACAAAAGAAAGCTATGAGAAGGAAAGTTTTTATGAGTCCTTGTTGGAGTATCCTCAATATACCAGACCACGTGAGTTTGAAAAGATGGAGGTGCCGGAGGTACTTCTTTCCGGAAATCATGCGAAAGTTGATGAATGGCGAAGGGAGCAGTCTTTGCGCAAGACATTTGAAGTAAGACCGGATTTGCTTGTGAGAGCGGAGCTTTCGGAAAAAGAAAAACGAAACATTCATCTTTGGGAAGAAACGTTGCAAGAAGGGAAAGAAGAACTGAAAACGTTTGAAGAAAAATAGGAAGTGTGTTTCAAAATTTTGGACAGGACATTAAGAGGAAAAGTTTGCGCAATGACGGAGCTTTTGTAAATATATTGAAAGAAGTTGCCGATAAGGATTTACCGAAGGAGGAAAAGAAGTTGAAGGTAGGCTTTGTAGGTTTTGGAAATATGGCAAGAGCCATGGCGGGCGGTATGATGAAAAAAGGCGGATATGCGAAAGAAGATATTATTGTATCCGCTTTGCATCAAGAGACTTTGGAAAATGCCCGAAAAGGTATGGGCGTATGTATCGCAGAAAATAACAGGGAAGTCGTAAAAGCATCGGAGGTTATATTTTTGGCGGTAAAGCCCCAATATTATGAGGAAGTGATAACGGAAATCAAAGGAGAAGTAAGCGAACCAAAAATTGTTGTATCACTTGCACCGGGGAAGAGTCTCGCTTGGTTGGAAGAAAAATTTGAACAAAAAATAAAGCTTATTCGCACAATGCCAAATACACCTGCATTGGTAGGAGAAGGAATGACGGGAGTTTGTGCCAATGATAGCTTGACAAAAGAGGAAATGCGTACCGTTTTGCCATTATTTCAAAGTTTCGGCAGAGTGGAAGAGGTGAATGAGACCTTAATGGATGCAGTAGTTGGAATAAGCGGAAGTTCTCCGGCATATGTGTTTGTCTTTATCGAAGCAATGGCGGATGCCGCTGTGAAAGCGGGAATGTCTCGCAAGCTTGCTTATGAATTTGCAGCACAGGCAGTTCTCGGAAGTGCCAAGATGGTTTTGGAGACAGGAAAGCATCCCGCAGAGCTGAAGGATATGGTTTGTTCTCCTGCGGGAACGACCATTGAAGCGGTTGCCGCCTTGGAAAATGGTGGTTTTCGAGCGGCGGTTATAGAGGCTGTTCGTGTTTGTGTCGAAAAATCGAGAACTATGTAGAAAAATAACTTTGATAGGATAGTAATTAGGAAGTTGTCGAATGTGAAAAAATGAAAAATAAGAGTAGAAAAAGGAAAGAGATTTTTATTTTTTTATAAAAAGATTTTAAGACGGGAAGAAATTTCTTTCTGTTAAGTCGTTATTTTCGCTTTGAAAAAAGGAGAAAAATTATGATACGGGAATTAATTACAAAAAACAGAAGTTATCGTCGATATAAGGAGGAAGAAAAGATTTCAAAACAAGAATTGGAAATATTGATTGATGCGGCAAGAATTTCCTCTTGCGGAAACAATATGCAGGCATTAAAATATTTGCCCTCAAATACAAAATCCGGAAATGAAATTATTTTTTCTCATTTAAAATGGGCGGCTGCATTAAGCGATTGGAACAGACCGACAAATGGAGAACGTCCTGCTGCGTACATTGTTATTTTGCTTGATACAAGTATAAAGAGTAATCCGTTGTGGGATCATGGAATTGCTGCTACCAATATTTTGCTTACCGCTACGGAAATGGGGTACGGCGGCTGTATGTTGGCTTCTTTTAACCAACAAAAACTCAAAGAAAGTTTAAACCTTGAGGAACATTTGGAGCCGATTATGGTAATTTCTTTGGGCATTCCGGCAGAAACGATTGTTTTGGAAGAGATGAAAGACAACCAATTTCATTATTATCGAGATGAAAAGGGAGTACATCATGTTCCAAAACGACATCTGCATGAAATTCTTTTGGAAGATTATATGGAATAAGAGAAGAATGGCATGAAACTTTTTGACCATTGAAAAAATTACTGTTAAAATTTAAAAAATATGATAAAATGAAACAAATAAACTGTTATGGAGGAGCTGTTATGAATAAGGTAACGGTTAAAATTGCAAATCAGGAATATACCATTGTGGGAGAAGAAAAAAAAGAATATTTACTTAAGCTTGCGGCACATGTCGACGAAGAAATGGAAAAGCTCTTGCAGCAAAATCCGAAATTCAGCCATAGCAGTTGTGCTATTCTTGCTGCAATCAACATTACCGATACTTTTTATAAAGAACGCTCGGAAATGGATAAGCCGAAAAAGGAATATGAACTTTTGCTGAAACAAAAAGAGGCTTTGGAAAATGAACTCAGTGCCGAAAATAAAGAAATGCAGGCCTTAAAACGTCGCTTGGAAGACAGTGTAAGCGAAATGAACCGTATAGAGGAATGGAAAAAGGATTATGAGCAGTCTCTTGCGGAAAAAGATAAGCAGATAAAAGAGGCAAATGATATTTCAAATGAATTTCAAAACAGATTATATCGTTTGCAGTTGGAATTGGAAGAATGGAAGGAAAAAGCAAAATAAGACCGATGGAAAAGGACATAATGGAATACCATAGTCCTTTTTTTGTGAAACAATAGGATAATAGAGGGGAATTATGAAAAAAAAGGCTGAAATATTAGCTCCGGCAGGAACGATGGACGCATTGAAAGCGGCAATAGCAAATGGAGCAAATGCAATTTATTTGGGAGGAAATAGTTTTGGTGCAAGAGCGTATGCGGGAAATTTCGGAAAAGAAGAAATGCAACAAGCGATTGCTTATGCGCATGAACGAAATGTAAAAATATATGTTACGACAAATATTATCGTGATGAATTCAGAAGTTGAAGCGTTTTTACGCTATGTTGCGTTTTTATATGAAAATGACGTAGATGCTTTGATTGTGCAGGATATCGGAATGGCACATCTCATCAAGAAGTATTTTCCGAGTATGGAAATTCATGCCTCAACACAGATGACGGCGGTAAATTCTTTGGATACGGAATATTTGAGACAGGTAGGTTTTGAACGTGTCGTTTATGCAAGAGAAAATTCAATCGAAGAATTAAAAAGGATACAAGAAAAGACCAAAATGGAGTCGGAGGCATTTGTACATGGGGCATTGTGTATCTGTTACAGTGGAAATTGTCTCTTTAGTGCTATGACAACGGAGCGCTCCGGAAATCGAGGCTCTTGCAGTCAGCCTTGTCGAATGAAGTATCAGTTGGAGAAAAACGGAAATACCGTAGAACAAGGATATTTGTTGAGTGCAAAGGATTTGAGCACAATAACAAAGGCGGAGGAACTTCTTGACTCAGGAATTCATTCGTGGAAAATTGAAGGAAGGATGAAACGTCCGGAGTATGTTGCGACAGTGGTAAAAAACTATTGCGACATGGCAACCAACGCAGAAAAGATTTCTACAAAAGAACGTCTATCCAAAGAGGACGAAATTCGACATATTTTTCAAAGAGAGTATACCACAGGTTTTTTATTGGGAGATGAAAATAAAAATATCGTCAATCCTAAAAGTCCGAAAAACAAAGGTGTTTTGGCAGGAAATGTTTTGTATAACGATAAAAAAAGAAAGAAACTCGGAGTAAAACTCGTGGACGATGTGGAAGTTGGAGATGGACTCTCCACCGGGGAAAAGATAGGACGTATTTTAAAAGGGAAACAGATTTGTGATTGTGCCAAAAGAGGAGAAAGTATTGAATTGGATTATATCGGAGACTTAAATGCAGGTCAGGATATTTATAAGACCTATGCAAAGTCCATTATGGAGCATGCCGCACAATCCTATCAAAAGGAAAATCTTCATTTTCCGATTTCTATGACATTGAGTCTGTATGAAGGGCAAAATCCGATTTTGTATGTTTGCGATGATGAAGGCAGAGAGGTTACGTATGTGGACAATATGATTGCGGAGCGTGCAAATAAGGCGGGCATAAATGAAGAAATTGCCTTTGTGCAACTTTCCAAATTGGGGGAAGTTCCATATCATTTGGAACAAAAAAATTTCACCTTGGAAAGCAGCGGAGCTGTTTTTGTGAGCAAATCGGATTTAAATCGTTTTCGCAGAGAGGCGATTGCATTGCTTGCACAAAAGAGACAGAAGCGAAATACCCGTAAGGGAATTGATGTGGAAGGGATTATAGCTTGTTGGAAAGCGGAGCGCAAGAGAATGCTTGTGGGAGAAGAAATGCGAAAAAAAGAAGACAGGCAACCTTTCTTTTCGGTTCGATGCAGAAACAAAGAGCAGCTTTTTGCAGCCAAGGAAGAAAATGTATTTCGTGTTTATGTTGATACAATGGAATTGTATAATTTTGCAAAAACGCTTTTTGCAGAAGAACAACTTTATTTCGTTATTCCCGATGTTGTAACGGAGAAAGATTTGGATACGGTCACGGAATATTTGAAGAATTTCGGCAACCGTTTTTTGACGAATTCGCCCGGCATGGCATGGACCTATCGGGAACAAAACGTGGTAGGAGATTATTTGTTGAATTTGTCAAATTCATATGCGCTAAAAGCTTTTCCGATGGAACAGGCAACACCGTCTTTGGAATGGATATATGGAGAAGAAAGGCAAAATCTGCAAGAAGTTTTTGAAAAAGAAAATGTGGAAATTCCCGTATATCTGACACCTATGCTGATGATTAGTGAATATAAACTTTCCGAAAAACATAAAGAAAAAGAAAGCGAACATCATGTTGAAAGGAAAGGGCTTGAAAATGCAAGTAAAAACATATGGGAATACGATGAGCGAAATACGGAAGATGAGTTTTGGTTAGTTGACCAAAAAGGAAATAAACTATTCGTATGTAGTGATTTGTTGGGCAAGACAAAATTATTCGGGTACGAGAAAAAAGAATTGAATGTTGCTATTGTAGAATTATATCAAGAAGGATTTTCACATTTTCGTATCGAATTTTTGAAAGAAGATAGGAATACTGCAAGACAGGTCATCAAAAGATATAAAAATTATCTGAAATAAGAGAGAAGAAAGTATGTTTTTCATGCGTTATCGAACAAGCGGAATTGTTTTTTTGAACAAATTTCAATGCAATGTTTTTTAATACAATTTTCAAGTAATGAAGAAAGCAACACAGGAACGAATATTTCTGTTTCATAAGAAGATAAGGTTGTTTTTATTGGAGAGTCGTATAAGAATGTATTTGAGCAAAACTATTTAAAGGAAGTAGAAGAATTATGATAGAAAATAGGACACATCGTGTATTGGAGTATGGAGAAATTATCGAAAAATTAAAAGAATGTGCTGTATCGGAGCTTGGAAAAAAGAGAGCTGAGAAGATTGCCGTTTCTTGTGATGCGAGGGAAGTTCAACTTTGGCAAACGGAAACGACCGATGCACAAAGTGTGTTGCTGCAAAGCGGCAGCGTACCCATCGGAGCATACTACAAAAATGATGAGGCAATCAAGCGGGCCGAACTTGGGGCAACTTTGGATATGGGACAACTTCTTCATATCGCTTCAAGCTTGCGTAGTGCACGAAAGCTCAAACATTTTTTGGGAGCAAGAGAAGGAATTTCCTCCTTATTGCCATATGTAGAGAACTTAACGGAACATCAAGATTTGGAAGATGCAATTTTTTCGGCAATTATTTCACCGGAAGAAATGTCGGATTCCGCAAGCAGTGAACTCAGAAGAATACGAAAAACCATGTCAACCATGAAGGACAGTATTCGAAAGAAATTAGACGAGATTGTTTCGTCCTCCGCATCAAAATTTTTGCAAGATGGGATTGTCACAATGAGACAAGATCGATTTGTTGTACCGGTAAAAGCCGAAAACAAAGATAAAGTGGCGGGAATTGTGCACGATACTTCCTCCTCGGGAGCAACTCTTTTTGTAGAGCCTATGGTAATTGTTGAAATCAACAATAAACTTCAAACGCTAAAAAATGAAGAATTGAGAGAAATTCAAAGAATTCTTGCAGACTTTACTGCAAGAGTTGCATTGATAACCGAAGAAATTCGGCAAAATCAATACAGCTTGACCGAATTGGATTTTATTTTTGCAAGAGGAAAACTGTCCGTAGCAATGAAGGGAGAAAGTCCCTCTTACAATGCGGATATGAAAATTAATTTGAAACAAGCACGTCATCCCTTAATTGACAGAAAAAAAGTAGTAGCATCCGATATTCGTGTGGGAGAAGGCTATCGCATTTTAGTGATTACCGG
This sequence comes from Filifactor sp., assembly GCA_041848665.1. Taxonomy (GTDB): domain Bacteria; phylum Bacillota; class Clostridia; order Peptostreptococcales; family Filifactoraceae; genus Filifactor. Next base: position 3,797 of record JBGZJG010000125.1, on the reverse strand, counting down.
ACCGAACACCGGCGGAAAAACCGTTACCTTAAAAACATTAGGTCTTTTTTCCATGATGTATCAGAGCGGACTGCATATTCCATGTGATTATGGCAGCAGTTTATGTATCTTTGATAATATTTTTGCGGATATTGGAGATGAACAGAGCATTGAACAGAGCTTGTCCACTTTTTCCTCTCATATGACACATATTGTTGACATTTTGGACAAGATGGGTGAACGAAACCTAATTTTGTTTGATGAATTGGGAGCAGGAACCGATCCCATTGAAGGAGCGGCACTTGCCATCTCTATTTTGGAGCAGATAAGATACAGAAATTCCATTTGTGTGGCAACGACCCATTACAGTGAATTGAAACATTATGCTTTGACACAGGAAGATGTCGAAAATGCCTCCATGGAATTTAATGTAGACACATTATCGCCTACGTACCGTCTTGTCATCGGACTTCCCGGAAAATCCAATGCTTTTGAGATTTCGGAGCGATTGGGGCTGTCCAAAGACATTATTCAAGCGGCAAAGGCTCGTATTCATACCGACAAACTTGCTATGGAGGATATATTAAAAGCAATTGAAGAAGAAAAGAAAGCGATTGAAACCGAACGGTCCCAAAGTACTAAGATTTATCTTCAGGCAAAAGTTTTGGAAGAAAAAATGAAAGCACAGGAAGAAAAATTAAATCAAAAGAAAGAACGAGAAATCTTAGAAGGACGAAAAAAAGCATTTGCACTTATACAAGATGCTCAGCGACAGGTTGAAGAACAAATCAGAGAAATTATGGAACTGAAGGAACAGTTGGATAGAGAAGATTTGAACAAAGAATTGGAAAAAGTGCGTCGAAAAGTAAGACAAAAGATGAAAGATTATTCCTATGAAGAAAATATTCTCTATTCCGAAGAAGATATGAAAAAAGCACTTCAAATCATTTCAGTCGGAGATAGAGTTTATGTTTCAACCTTTCATCAAGAAGGAACCGTTTTAGAAAGTGATGAAAAAAAGAAAGAGGCTGTTGTACAAATGGGAGCAATGAAAATGAATTTGCCTTATGAAATTTTGCAGCAACCGAAAAAACAAAAAAAATCGGGAAATTATACCGGAGCGGGAAAAATTTTGAAACAGAAAAGCAAAACAGTACGAACCGAAGTTGACCTACGAGGTATGGATATGGAAACAGCAAGAATGGAATTGGAAAAATACCTTGATGATGCCGTTCTTGCAGGATTGCCACAAATTACCGTTATTCACGGAATGGGAACCATGGTTTTGAAGAAAGGAGTAGAGCAAGTCTTAAAACAATACAAACTGGTAAAACACTTTCGACAAGGAAAATACGGAGAAGGCGGAGCAGGAGTTACCGTTGTTGAATTTTAGGGAACACAAAAAATAAAGCAAAAAAGGAAATGGGATAGAGCGATATAAGTTCTATCCCATTTCCTTTTTCTATCACCCTATTTTAAAACAATAGAAAACTTAATTAATTAGGCAAGATTATAATAATGAAGATAAGCGTACAGTGTGGATTAGCTTCATTAGAATTACTTTCATTTGTTAGCCGTTTCTTTCTTTGTTTCCTTGAAAATGTTTTATAAAGTCTTTTATCCCGGTAAGAAAAATAGGAAACAAATAAGGCTCTTCGGACGATAATTTTAGAATTGAGTGATTTTCTACAATTTTGTAACTTAACAAAAGAGGTAAAATCAGTACAAATATTATCAAAGACAGCCAAATTATATCCAAAATCTTCCATGAGAGAAATTCTTGTTGTTTTCGTATAATCGGCATAAAACAAAATAGATGTATTAATAAAAAACAAAATAAAAAAATGTTCTTTTCTTTAACCGATACATTCATATGAAAGGAAATAGATAGTATTATTGTGGTTGCTAATAAAAAAAGAGAATTGAAAAGATAGATGTTTTTGTAGAAGTATTTTTTCATAGGGTTAATACCAAAAGTCTTTTTCAGAAGATATATTGTTATGTTTTATTTCAAGTTTGCAACCATTTCTTATTGAAGTTTTTTTACCGGTTAAGAGATCTATTTTTAAATACTCTGCTTTATAGAGTTTTACAGTGTATAATCCTGCTGCATCATATGGAGAACTATAATATTCTCCTAAAAAATAACTTACAATTACGCCGTAAGAAAAATTATCGGAAAGATAGCCGCTTATTATTCCTCCTACAACTGAGCGTATAGCATTATCATATTTTTTTGTAGTTTTTGCTTCTTCTTCTGTTATTCTAAACTTTTTTCTAGCAAGATAAGTGTATTCCGTTTTATAAATATAACGATTTGCCATTGGAGAAACATTTTCGTTATTGTTATGGAGAGATGTAGCATATATTGTTGTCATTGGGGTACACAATAATGTGACTAACAATAGAGTACTGATTATTTTCTTAAACATATTCAAGACCTCCTGAAATTTTAATTTTTTCATTATAATATTGATTACAAGATAAAGCTGTCATGTATTTTTTTTCGTAAGAAGAATTTGATATTTTTCGGCAAAGATATGTAATCTATCTCCGTTTTTGTACCGCATTGGATTTTGGTAATTCATTAAGGACACCTTCCTTTCTTTAGTTTATTTATCAAATAATTCTGTATAAAAATTACAATCAACTGAAAGATATTATTCTATATTTATTCATAGTATAGCACATATGTAGAATTATGGATGTGTTTTTAAAAAATCCTCTTCAAAAATAATTTTTGAAGAGGATTTTTCATATTGTACAATAAATATATTCATGGAATTAGCATATTTTTAATATATCAATAAACATTACAACTAAGGTAGAATTTTTATAGTTTTTTTATACTTTAGGGATAATTAATATGGACGACACCCTCCGTTTTGACTGACAGGAATGGAGGTATGACCGAATGTTCCATTTACATATACTTCCAAAGTGGCTTGGTCATCTCCGCTCTGAGAGAATGGACGTGATTTGTTGACATATCCAAAGCCGGATGAAACGTATTCTTCGCCGTCAATGTCTCCAAACCAAGAATAATAAGAAGTTTTGCCGGTTGTTGTGTAGGGTCTTACCCATTGTACCGCACCATTACTAACTCCCCATTGTACGTTACTATTGATCCAAACATCTTCATTTCCACTATGATTTGTTAGTGCAGCCTGCAATGAATATGAATAAGGGCACGATGTAAAGGATTTTTTAACACTGTCAAAGAGTGCTTTAATGATTCTTGTTGAGCTTTTTTTAGTTCTTCCATTCTTTCTTTTCTCTGTGGTTCGAAGATGTCATCCGTTTTTGAAAGAAGTTTTTTAGCGGTCTCTTCTGATTCTTTTGCACGTATTCTTAATTCTTCGATTGGAAGAGCAGCCAATTCTTTTGCAAATTGTAATGCGTCTTCACCCCAGGAATATGTCGGTTCCGTCGGCTATGTCGTAATTGCAACAGGAAGATGGATAATGTCGTTTATCAATTTAATTCTTTCCGGATCTTTCAACGAATTGATATAATTGTCAACCAAAGATGTATCAATTTCGAATTCTTCACATTCGGAATAATCTTCATGATAGACGATACAACCGTCTTTAGTCACTTCGTAGGTTCCTTCTGCAAAGGAAACGGAAAAAGAAGTTAATACTAAAATACTGAATAACACAATATTCAATAATTTTTTCATTTTAATTCCTCCTTTGGATTATTTAAAGTGATTTTGACATGAATAATATTTATTGTCCTTACTATATATCCGTTTTAACATAGGATTTTGTGACATGTTTTTGAAAAAATTTATTTAATTTCTTGTATTATTTTTT
>JBGZJG010000124.1:0-7168 GCA_041848665.1 Filifactor sp. | reverse complement strand
TGTTTTTTCCTTATCTTCTATATTTTATTATAAATTCACAGCTAAGACATAAACTGATTTTTCATAATCTTTTTATTTCTTGTACCTTTTATTCCACTATCCTTTCTTCTTTCCCTAATACCTTTCTTTCTATAATATCAATTTTTTCCTATTTTTCTCATTTCTTTCTATCTTAAAGATTTTTTCTTCCTTTTTTCTCCCTCTGCATGTGAATTTTTTGTTTTTTGCTCCATTTTACTTCAATATCCTTTCTTTTTTTCATCTTAATTCTTCCAAAACAAATCTTCTTCTCAAATTTTTTAATTGGAAGTATGTTCTGTTTCATACATTTTTGAAACGGTCAGTCCAAATATATCATCCATTTCTTTTAGCAATTCGTTACTTTTGTCATCAAATGCCAAAGGAGTGACTGTTATTTCTGCACACAAATAAGCTTTCCCGTTATCGCGAATATCTGTGTATAAAAATACATCAACAGGACGTTTTTGGTCATCTAAATAATTCATTATGGTCACTGCAATCGTATCATTGTCAAACGTTTTTGAACTTATCATAATAGGAGTACTTCCATAGCTGTTTTTTATTTTGTCAACGAATTCATCTACCAGCAATTTATTTGCTTCTATTGCCGTTGTGCTCTGTTTCATGTGCTGACGCACTCCAACTCCGTGGGCATATCCGTATACCGAGTAAACATCTCTTTGTACATAGTTTTCTTCATAGGGAATATATGCATCTCGCAATACTCCTTCTTCCGAAAATCCATCTTCATAATATGCAAGTCCTATATAATGATATTCCGGTGCTTTTTTATAAACTTGTTGTAGTTTTTGCATTTTTTCCGTCTCTGTCAAGGAGTCATCGTACAAGACGGATGGATTGGACAAGTTCGTTTTTAAAATACTCTTAGCTACATCCATCACAACATATCCCATTATCAATGCTCCTATAATCATCAAAAAAATAAGTATTCTTTTCATATGTTTTCTCTCCTTTTTTTCTCGATATTTTCACAAATATTTCATTATAAAACAGACAATAATATACTTCTGTAATAAACTTTTAATCTTTCCTCCAACAAAATGGTGTAACTATTACGTATGTAATGTAAGGGTTGTTTTATACCGGCACAACATAAAATTTTGTGTTAGCAATAAGTATGTCCCATACATTTCTGTAAGATTATTGTTTATCCCTTTTCGCTGTTCCTTCATGCAAAAAGGAATATTTTTTATCCAATGCTTTTCCTCTTGTGATAATGCCGCTGCCCAAACAGATTTCACCATCATAAAAGACCGCAATTTGTCCGGGCGTAATTGCTGCAACCGGACTGTCATACACAACTTTTACATTCCCATCCTTATCCTCAGAAAGGGTAACGGGTATATCTTGCTGCCGATAGCGAAACTTTGCCGTACCTTTGAATGGAAACTCCGGCTTTTCGGTAATCCAAACAGTTTCTTCCGTCAACAATTCGGTTGTGAATAATGCAGGGTGCTTTTCCCCCTGTGCGACATACAAAATGTTCTTCTTCAGATTTTTTCCGACGACAAACCACGGCTCTCCCGTACCGACTCCTCCAATTCCAATACCTCTTCTTTGTCCGATTGTATAATGGATTAAACCGGTATGCTCTCCTATTTTTTTGCCATCCGCTGTCATCATAGGTCCTTTTTTTGCTGCCAAAAACTGATCCAAAAATTGGTCAAAATTTCGTTCTCCAATAAAACATACTCCTGTCGAATCCTTTTTTGCTGCCGTATAGAGTTTATGCTCTTCCGCAAAACGTCTGACTTCTGATTTTTCAATGTTTGCAAGCGGAAAAATTGTCTTTGACAATGCTTTTTCGGTAATGCGTGCCAAAAAATAACTCTGGTCTTTGTTTTTATCTGCACCTTTTACAAGATAATAACGTCCATCTTTCTCCATCACTCCGGCATAATGCCCCATGGCGATATAATCGGCATCCAGCTTAAGTGCATAGTCCAAAAATGCATTGAACTTGATTTCTTGATTGCACATCACATCCGGATTAGGCGTCCTTCCGTTTCTGTACTCGTTCAAAAAATACGAAAACACTCTATCCCAATATTCTTTTTCAAAATTTACGGTATAAAAAGGAATTCCCAATTGTCCTGCCACACGCATCACATCTTCATAATCTTGCGTAGCTGTACAAACTCCTCCTTCATCTTTTTCGTCCCAATTTTTCATAAACAAACCTACGACATCATACCCTTGTTCCTTCAGCAAAACAGCCGCTACGGAAGAATCCACGCCACCACTCATTCCCAAAATAACCTTTTTCATATTCCTTCCCTCATCTCAAAATTTATAAAAATACCTTCTCTTCATATAAAGAAAAAATTATTTTATCTTCTTTAAAAAATAACAAAAAACGATAAGTCGTATTATTCGTGCTTTTTTATTATAACCCGTATTATTCGTGCTTTTCAATTTTTCTGATAAAAAAATTTGATATTTTACTTTATTTCCATGGTATATTTTTATTTGCTATTGTACAATATTAAAATACTATAAACTATGGTTTGCAGCAATCTTTTGATAAAACGCTGTTTCTGATAAAAAAATTAAACATTTCTTTCACAAAATTAGGTTCGGAGGAATTTCAAAATGAGAAAAAAAGAACGGAAACCGTTGTATATGCTTTTGATTTATATAACTTTTATGGTAATTCCCATTTTTCCTATTTTTTTTGCAGTACTTACCAAAAAGATATTCGGTATCTCCCTAAATGAAGATATCATTTTTACATTGGACTATCTGGCTTTATTCCTAATTACAATGACACTTTACGGAAAAGATTTTTTCAAATCGTTTTCTTATTTCAAAACCAATACCATTCGCAAAATCGGTACAATCCTTCTTCTATTCTTTGCAAGTGCTGTTTTGTCGATACTCCTAAACCAAATTGTGGATTTCCAAACAAAGGATACCGCCAATAACATGTCGCTTATTGAGTATCTTCATTCCAATTCCATCATAGTCGGTATATTCATTGTAGGTTTTTGCGGTCCGGTCGTGGAAGAAATTGTATTTCGATATATTCTTATCGGAATTTTTTCCAAAAAAATTTCACTTCCCGTTGCAACGCTTGTTTCAATGATTTGCTTTGTTGCAATCCACTCATACCAATATCCGGAATTTCTGAATTATGTTCCGCTGACACTTGCAATGACTTTTGCATATCTTATCAGTCACAAACAAGTATCTAACAGCTATGCGTTTCATGCATTTAATAATGTCATTATGGTGTTGCTCACATTTTACCAACCTTCTTAAAATAAAAGTTTATCAAATTTCATTTTTCATAGATACTTCTATGGAAGGTATAATGGTTACAAATCTAATTTTCCGTTTGGAATACTACATGGAACAATAAACCTTATTCGAATAAATGATACAAAAGGATATATCTCGGAACGGAAATAATGAAAAGGATTATATATAGGTATTTATCGTTTGATTGAGTGCTCATATATCCCTACGGTTCAATAAATTTCAATGATATGGAGTCGATTTTATGAAGAAAAATAATTTAACGGAGATTACAATACTCAGAAGTTTTGCCATGCTGTTTGTAATCGGTATTCACTTTTTGAATTTACCGCAGCTTAATTTGACAAGAGGCAGTTTAGGGCAAGGATTTTATTTTTTATGGCGTGCGATGCTCATCTTCGCAGTTCCATGTTTTATGTTCCTTAGCATGATGATGGTTTCCTACACACATAATGAAAAAGAGTTTTCCGCTCCTGTTTTTTACAAAAAACGTCTTATTCGTATCGGCATCCCTTACTTGATATGGAGCATTGTATATATCCTCTTGAATGTTGCTGTCAAAAAATATACTCTTGCGGATTTAACCGAAAAATCCAATTGGATTTTTTGGCTATCTTATGGCAAAGCCTATGACCATTTGTATTTCATGGCAATTATGGTTCAGTTTTATCTGTTTATGCCGTTTCTCTATCCTTTAGCAAAAAAAGTAAGTAATTCTTTTTTGTCTTGTCTTTTCATTGCATTCTTACCACAACTTGCCGTATATTGGATAAATCGGCTATACATTTACGAACACTACAAAATGCTGTCTTCTTCCGCCGCATGGTATTGGTGTGTCGCATTTTTAGGACTTTGGTTCGGATTTGAATATCCCAAAAAGAAAGAATGGATAAAAAAACATATCTCTTCCATCTTGTGCTTAAATATAATTTCTCTTATCGTTCATTTATATTACCAATGCTTACTTTGGCATCAATTATGGGAAAATCTTTCCTTCGATACATTTCCATATACCATAAATTTATATCTCTATATTTTGTTGTCCATTTCAACATGGTTATGGCTTTCTGTAAAATTCGAACAACATTGGCAAAACGGCCAAAGAAAAAAAGTATTTGACCTCTTATGTGGATTATCTCGTTATTCTTACGGAATTTACTTAATGCATCCGATTTTTATGATATTTTTGCGTAAAATTCTTACAACTGCAAATGCCTTTCTTTGGTTCCCCATCACTTGTATTTGTGTTCCCTTACTTGCAATTTTCTGTGGAATTTTGACAAAATATGGAGAAAAAATCCCGATTATACGCTATGCTTTTGGGATAATCAGATAACAGAGAAAAATATTTAAATGGCCCGAATGGGCCATTTAAATATTTTCTTTTTTCTGTTATACTATTAATATAAGGATGACACTACTTGTTATGTAAGAAGTGTTCGTTTCTTATAAATTCTCTTTCTAAAATATTTTTTCTTTAAGGCGAAGGTATCTTTCCTACTGTTTCCCGACAGTAGATAAAATACTCCTATGTTTATGGATTGACCGAAATATGTTTCCAAACTCCTTGAATACGATACCTTCGCAACACAAATTTCGGTCAATCTTACATATACATATCTTATACGAAACACCCTTTAAAGATATTAAAAAAGACTCTTTCTATAAGGTGTTCTTTTTTTCCACATCTTGGGTAAATAAATACGAAATGCTATATTTTTATATGGTGTTTCGTATTACTTTTTTGAAAAAGAAATGCTTTTCATCCATTTACTCCATATATCGTTTCACAAAAAGGGAGTGCCTGAAAATGATATCAAAATCATTTTAGGGCACTCCCTTTTATCGTCGTCATTATTTTTTCTAAAAACATCTCCTATTAACATCCAATGAAACGATTACTAAAATCAAGCAGCTGTCTACTTACAGCAACCATCGCATTTCAAAAAAAGGAAATAAACTTAGAATCACATTGTCCATCAACATTTTTCCATTTTTATGCTTTTTCAAATATACTTCTGTATACTATTTTTTCTTTTCATCAGCATATAAAGCCTTATATCTTATTTTGCAGATGGATATGCCGCATAATCCCACTTATGCGTTTTTTTCATATAGTCGTCACTTTTCAAAAGAAAATCAGTTGTATAATAACTATCTCCTTTGTTTGAAATCGGGTCATTGAAAGTAAAGTCAATATGATACCATCTCCCGTTTAGACAAATCATATTCCAGCGATGAGGTGCATAATCCTCTCCCTCTCTGCCTCTTGCATCTCCTGCAACTGTAATCGTATCCTTAAATCCTGCCGCTTTTAACATCTTGTAGCCCAAAACGGAATAGCCTCCGCAAATCGTCTTCCCCTTAAACACTCCTGCATAAGCACTCTTATTTTGCAAAGAAGTATCATATTTCAATTTTTTTGCAATGATTTCATTTATTTTAGCAATTTTTTTCGTATCCGATTTCAAAGGTGTAACTTTCTTCTTAACTTCCTTTGCCACCCACTCGTCCAAACTTTTCATTTCCCATGAATTTTCGGGACTTGTCCATTCCACATGTGCGGAATACGATTTGAACATATCATTCCACACATAACTGACATGATATGTATCAAACGAATAGCCACGATACATAACTACACGTTCTATCGCCTCAGAAAGCTTATCAACATTCTTATCATCCGCATTGCTGAATCGTACATAAAAACCATTTTGGGACTCCGCCATAGCTTCCGCCACCAATTTATCCAACAAGGCAAACGAATTATCCCCCGAAAGATTGCTCATCTTAGCATCTAACGTCGCCAAATCCAAAATCAAATCGGTTCCTTCCAATTTCTTTTGTGTCCCGTCAATTTTAACCGGATCCGACCATACTGCCGTATCTGCATAGCCCGGACAACTTGTACACAACAACGCCGCACAAACAGATAACGTAACGACCTTTCCCATCATAAAGAAATTCTTATTCAAACTATGTCCTCCTCCTTATAAAAACCTATCGCATAATATACCGTTCTTTTATGTTTCCTGAACCGTTTGCTTTTCCAAAGAAACAAAATGCATCTGTCTTTGGGAATATAGCTCAATCCCTCATCTGAAAACAGATAACTAATTCTCTATATAAAAAATTATAACAGAAAACTTCGGATTTGTCTTTCAAATAAATACAAATCTCGAAATTTTCATATGCAATCATAAATATAATCCTTTTCATTTCTTTCCAATGCAAAAAAGTGCTCTCTAAAAAATTATCTGTTTTTAATTGATACGGCTCTATATTTTGTACTTATACTAAGAACTGCTAAAATAGAGATATGTGATGGAGTGAATAGATTATGTGTAACGATAAATAATTTGTCAAAGGATATGGTTAAAAGCATTACACATAGAAATCGGATACCTGTCTAAATTTAACAGGTTGTTAGTATTACATTGCAAAATAATACTACTTACAAGCAAAATTTTAGCCCTATTTTTTTGCAAAAGAAAAAGTCTTTTACAAATTGTAAAAGACTCAAAATGGTCGGAGTGACAGGACTCGAACCTGCGACCTTCTGGTCCCGAACCAGACGCACTACCAAACTGTGCCACACCCCGAAAAAATTATCCTTTGTTTTTCTACACATCCATACATTCCTGTTTGGATACTTGCTTTGCATAAGAGAAAACAAAATCCTATTTTGGGAAATCACGCTTCCTTCTCGCATAACTGAGAAACATGAACTACACTCCACAAAATAATACTCTATGCTTGCTCTCAACAGATTATATTGTAATAGGAATTGTTGAAAATTGCAAGCAAAATTTTATTTTTTTTTATGAAAATGCTTAATTTTATTTTTCTTCTTCATAAAATATTCCTA
>JBGZJG010000123.1:0-3356 GCA_041848665.1 Filifactor sp. | reverse complement strand
GGGAGACTATCTTCAAGCGGAAGAATTATATTTGTCGGCATTGGATTTGGAGCCATATTCGGTAGAATTATTGTGCAACTTATCAATGGTGTATTTTCATTTAAGGGATATGCAAAATGCCTCTTCTTATGTGAGAAGAGCTTTGGATATTGACGATAAAGACGAAATTGCAATTTCTATTTGGAATTCTGTAAAAAGAGAACAACAAAGAGAAGAAGAAAGTATGGATTGTATGTAAGTGGTAATTTATTAGGAAAGTGAAATGTTCATTTTGATATATTTTTTTGGGAGGTAATAAATATGAGTATATTGGTAACAGGCGGTGCAGGATATATCGGTTCACACATTGTAAAAGCACTTTTGGAGAAAGAAAGAGAAGTTGTCGTGTATGATAATTTGTCCACAGGGCATTGTGAGGTGCCGCAACGTTTGAATGTTCCCTTGGTTGAAGGAGATATTCACGACAAAGGACATTTGCTGGAAACCTTTGACAAATATAAAGTAGACAGTATCATTCATTTTGCTGCGAGTTCTTTGGTTGCCGAAAGTTGTGTGGAGCCGTATAAATATTATAATAATAATTTATATGGCACATTGTGTCTGTTGGATGCAATGAAGGTAGGAGGAGTAAAGCATATTGTTTTTTCTTCTACGGCAGCGGTTTATGGAGAACCTGTGAGAATTCCGATCGAGGAAACCGACCCGACCAATCCGACCAATCCATATGGAAATACAAAACTTTCCATGGAACAGATGATGCATTGGTTTGATGACGCACATGGAATGAAATACGTCTCTTTAAGATATTTCAATGCGGCAGGAGCGGATAAGAGCGGCTTGATAGGAGAAGCACATAATCCGGAAACACATTTAATTCCGATTGTTTTGCAAGCGGCAGCCGGAAAAAGAGAGCAGGTATCTATTTTTGGAGAAGATTATGAGACCGGAGATGGCTCTTGTATTCGAGATTATATTCATGTGTGTGACCTTGCACAAGCGCATATTTTAGCATTGGACTATCTTCAAGATGGAGGAAAAAGTGATATATTTAATTTAGGGAGTGGACAAGGTTTTACTGTAAAAGAAATTATTCAAGCTGCAAAAAAAGTGACAAAGCAACCGATAAAAGTTGTTTCTGCACCGAGAAGAAGTGGAGATCCTGCTGTTTTGATTGCATCCTCTGAGAAAATTAAAAATAGATTAGGTTGGAACCCCAAATATGATAGTGTGGAAGAAATTATTGAAGATGCATGGAATTTTATACAAAAAAATAGAGACGGTTATGCTGAAAAATAAAGGGGATTGTAAGGTTGAAATTTTATTTTGAAATGTTTTTGAGTTTTTTTAAGATAGGCAGTTTTACAATAGGGGGAGGCTATGCCATGCTTCCTCTTATTCAAGAGGAGATTGTTCATAAAAAACAGTGGATTGCGGAAGATGAATTTGTCAATATGCTTGCGGCGGCACAAGCATCTCCGGGACCTCTTGCAGTAAACACCTCCGTTTTTGTAGGGTATAAGTTAAGAGGAATAAAAGGAGTTTTTTGTACAGTTTTGGGTTGTATTTTACCATCCTTTATTATTATCTCCATGATTGCAGTCTTCTTTTCAGAAACAAGGGAAAATGAGTATATCAATAAGATGATGAAGGCAATCAGACCTACCGTAGTCGCATTAATTGCATCATCTGCATTTACTATGGGAAAAGCTGCAAAAATAACCATGCGCTCAATATGGATACCTATTGTTGTGGCAATCATGGTTGCATGGTTGCATGTGACTCCTATTATTCTTATTCTTTGCGGTGCAGTTGGAGGACTTTTGTATTTTTCAAAAAAAGAAGGAGATACAAAATGACATATCTTTTACTTTTTGCGGTATTCTTTAAAATTGGATTATTCAGTTTTGGAGGAGGTTATGCGATGCTCCCAATGATATTTCAGGAAGTTGCCTTAAAACGAAGCTGGGTTACGGAACAAAGTTTTACTGATATTTTAGCTATTTCACAAATTACACCCGGTCCCATAGCAATTAATGCTGCGACATATGTAGGAATAATTAATACAGGAAATTTGACAGGGGCCGTAATGGCTACGATGGGAGTGTCTTTTCCGTCTGTTTTGATTATGATTATTCTATGTAAATATATCTTTAAATTTCAAGAAAATAAACATCTTATAAATATGTTTGCAGGACTTAGGCCGATTGTGGTCGGCTTAGTTGTGGCAGCAGCAATTTTACTTTTTAATAAGGAAAATTTTTTGGATTACAGTAGTTATTTTATCTTTGTGGGAGCATTTGCTTTGTTGATGTATAAAAAAGTAAGCCCGATTTGGATTATTGTTTTATCTGCATGCTTAGGGTTGCTCATATATTAGAAACATAAAAAATATACCGACTCCAAAAGTGAAAAAATGAAACGATTGGAAGTCGGTACATATATAATTCGTGATATTTTTACAAATAGGAATTTGGAATTCGCAACAAAATTTCAGAAAAAAGACATCTCTTTTTTGTGAAAGCGGATAAGTGAGCATATAAAAAAGATTTATATGGAAAGAAATATTCTACACTATTTTTCCATTAAGGCACAGATATTCTATAAAAAGTTATTTAGGGTTATTTCATGTCTCCATAGAGTCCTAAGTGAAATAGAATATAGTTATTTTGAGGAAACATTTTTTGCAACCGCACATTCATACATTGTCATTACGGAATTAATATATAGGGTTCTTTCCTTTTTGGAAGCAAGTTCGGAATAAAATGTAATACCCATATTTTCCCACAAATGAAATAACAGCTCTGCATAGCATTTTGCATAATTACTTTGCAATTTTGCCTCTGAGAGAAGAATGTCATGGAATGCATTTTTGACATTGGATCTTATTTTTTCATGGATTGCCTGTATATTTAAAGATTTGTACTCAAAAGTATAAAAAATTCTTTTTAAGCGAAAAACATGACTGACTTCAGAAAATGGAATGTTATTCAATAAGGAAAAAATAGAAAGTATTTTTTCAGTATGCTTTAGATTGGAGTTTGAGAAAATATCATCTATTTCTTCTTCAACTTTGTCTTGAATAAACCTACATACTTCATAAAAAATTTCTTCTTTATTATTAAAATACTGATACAATGTGCTTCTTCCTATTTTAGCGGCAACAGCTACATTTTGTAAGGTAGTTTTTTCGTAACCGTTTTTTAAAAATAAAGGTATTGCACAAGTAGCAATTTCTCGTCGTTTCTCATCAATGTTTACAATTTTCGGCATAAAATCCCTTCTTCCTTTTACAACTTATAACTATATAATAGTCAATATGATATTAATAATACAAACTTATAGTATCATTTTAATTT
>JBGZJG010000122.1:0-12847 GCA_041848665.1 Filifactor sp. | reverse complement strand
CCTAAGTTTTTCATAACTATTTCAAATAGTGACTTCTTTTGTTTTCTTTTATTACAAAATTCTCTTCCGTTATCTGTTTGTATTGTTTTGATCTTAAATAATCGAACAAGAACACATGATACTTTTATGGTACCATTATTAAAATAGAATAGATGGTTTTTAAACGATTATTCCAATAACATACATGCTTTAATTGGATAATTGGATAAAAAATAAAACTGACCTCCAAATTGAATTTTTCTATCTTGACTCATTTTCTTCGTTAAATATGAGTAGAATATTTTTAATTCAATTTTTATGGTCAGTTTTCCATTTACTACGTTTCTTACTCTTTCAATTTATTTCAACTTATTTTCTGTTTACCAAGCCTTTTAACCATTGAAAAAATCCTTTTTTTCTTTTTTCCGCCGGCTTTTTCTCTGTCTTACATTCATCTTTACTGATTTCCTGTGTTTTAAATACGAATTTCACATTACTATCCATATTTTCTCCTGTCTGCGTAAATATGCTATAATTCTCTGATAATTCCTGAATAGCATCCTTTCTATCTAAAATATCATCCAAATCTTCTATTTTATTTTTTGCTTCCTGTAATTTTTGTTGTTCATCATAACGATCAATAATTTCAATTATATCTCTTGCTGCCTGAACAGTTCTATCGTCAGTTGCTAACCTAAGCGCTTCACTAACATCACGATATTTGTCCAAGTCTTCCTTCATCTTCTTGAGCATAATCATGGTCTTAGGAGAAGAATGCAGGCTCTTATCATAAATCGGTTCGTCCAGCTTATCTCCAAGAGACTTCAAGATCGGTCGTGCCTCATCCATATCGTCTCGCAACACTGGAATTCTATCTTTAAAGTGTTTGATTTTCGGGTCATCGTATTCATGAAGTAAATCTCTTAAAATTTCAACTGTTTCTTCATTTTCATCCAAATCGGTTTTCATTTCTTTGATGCGATTTGCCCAATAATGAAAATAATGAATGTCTTCTTCATTGCGAAGCAGGTTTTTAGCATTCTTTACCGTATCGGGACAATGATCTTTATCCGCTCGTAGCTTTCGTACATCAGGCATGACATCTTTTGCAAAATCGACAGCATTTCTGATCTCGCTTTCATAATTATATCCCAAATCATCTTGCAAATTATTTTGTATATCTTTGATGCGAATAAAAGTGCTTTGCATATCTGCCTGCAATGAGCCAATTTCTACATTTGCCTGTTGACTTGCTCCTGCTTGAATGATTGCTAAAATAGCTTGATGTACCGGGTTGCTTTTATCTCCCACGTTTCCTGTTCCAACTGCTACTTTAAGTACTTCAGCATCATCCGAGGAAATACTTCCTACCACTTCCGCTTTTTCTATTATAGCAATAATTTTAGGTTTATTTTGTTCCAAAATACTTCCATCTGCCTCAATGAGCCGGCTATCGAGTTCTTGTGCTGCCTGTGTCGCACGATGCGCCGCCAAGGCTTGTAACATAACCTCAATATCTTTATCGTCCAGTTTCCCCTGTATCCCCATACTTTTCAAATTGTCTAAAAGATTAAATATTTCATTACTTCGATCAGAAAGTTTATCCAAGGTATCCAGTTCATCTTGATGTTCTTCCAACTTATCCAATAAATCTAAGGAATGTTTTACCATATCGGCTACTTCCGGAATAGTTTCGTAATCGTTCAATAAATCAACTGCCTTATCAAATCGTTCCATATCAAAAGTTTTTATCTCATCATAATCAGTAATAAGACCTCGTGATTTTTCAATATTGGCATCTGTCATACGGTCCGGAATTTCACGCAACACTTGATTATCCATTACATATTCCAGATTAGCTTCTCGTAAATCACGATGTATTTTATCATACAAGGAAATATTTTTATCCGTTACATAATCAGGCAAAATATCAATAATCGCTTTATCCAAATCATAAAAATCAAAGATATCTTCAATTAGTGTTTGTGCTCCTATTGTTTTCGTCGGATTGCGATAAATATCTTCAATGCTCTTATGTGGATCTATTATTTTAAATATATTTTGATCTTTTTGAATTCGATCAATATCCTGTCGATACTGTTTAAACTCGTTCGTAGATTTAATTTTACTCAAATCAATCAATTTCGGACTTGCAACAATTCCTACATTTTTTAGTTCAAATTCCTCAACATCTGCTGTAACAACCATTTCATCCTGTATATCAATATCTTTAATTTCATCAATAGACAAATTGTCCCAATCTAAACTTTCTTTTAAACCCGGCATTGCCAAAAAAACGACCATTTGATTGTTTCCATCTGAAAAAATTTTTCCATCCTCGCACTCTACATTGCTGAATACATCATTAGAAAGTCCCATCACGATTGCGGCAGTAAAAGGAGTATGCAATTTTACAAGTTTTCCTCCAATCATTTTGGTATGCGTATCGTTATTAAAAAGTTTTATTTTTATAGTTGCTTTCCCACTTTTTCCTGCAATCTCTTCCGGCGAAAGCTCCACTCCATCTAAATAATACGAAATTTTTACTTCGATGGGAATTTTTTTATTGCTCTTTCCTTGATAATAAAGGTCTTTACCATCTGCCTGCCACAGCGGATACAAACCTTCGGTATTTTCTCCATATGCTCCCCCTTTTACAACCTCCAAATTTTCCAAATCTGTCTTGTCCTGAATAGTTCTTGTTTTTTTTCCATCAAATCTGAGCCAATCGGAAACAATGCTCTCTTCCTGCGTTCCATCTGCCTTTAAGTTAACATAAACTGTCTCTTCTTTTGTAATTCGCTCTTCAGCATAACTGGCTGCCGGCATCACGGCTGCATTTATTGCTATTATTGATACTAACAATGTACAAATACTTTTTTTCTGTAATGAAGTTTTCATATGAATTCTCCTTTCTGTCCTTACCGGTTTTGTCATTTTATTCCTCTGTGTATATAACACTCATTCAAATATTTTTGCGTAGATAGAAAATATATTTTTGATGAATTTATTGATAATTATGCTATTTTATTTGTTTTTTCAAGGGGTATACATCTTTTACATCTATTATGATTTTCACATATTATAATTTCTTATTTTCCGGTTATTTTTTCCATATAATCTTCGTCGTACCGTTATTTTTTGTCCCAAGAAAGCGTCGTTGCTTTAATAATTTCATCACATTGCATCAACAATGGAGGAAGCATCATCAATATAACTGCGGCACTGATTACTGCCCCCCTTGCCAGCATTTCACAAATACTCTTAATCATTTCCATAGAAGAAATACATGCCACTCCCAAGGTAACCATAAAAAATACCAAAGCGCTGGTAAAAATTGACTTCGCCGAAGTATGAATGGCTCTTTCCATGGCAGCTTGTGGTAAAACTCCTATTTTCCTCTCCTCATGGTATCTCGATGTCAAAAGAATTGCATAGTCAACCGTCGCTCCAAGCTGAATTGCTCCAATTACCATAGGTGAAATAAAAGGAATAACCGTTCCCGTCAAATATGGAATTCCCATATTTACAAATATTGCAAATTCAATACAACCCACTAAAATAAACGGTAACGAAAAAGAACGAAATACTATGGCAATAATGAATAAAATAGAAATCGCCGACAAAATATTGGTTATCGTAATATCTCTGTTTACTGTGGACATCAAATCTTTTGTAAGTGGTGCCTCTCCTGTAATCAAGCCCGTTGCATCATAATATTTTACAATTCGAGACAATTCATCAATCTGTTCATTTGCTTCTTCACTTGCCGCCTTACATTCCGAAATAATCATAAGCATCTGACGACCATCTTTTTTGAATACATCTTTCACACTCTGTGGAATGAAAAAATCCGGAATTGCAGGTCCGATAAAACGTTCATATCCAATGACCTTCTTTACACCCCACACTTTTTCCAATTTATCAATCATCACTTTCATGTCCGCTGAAGATACTTCTTCTTTCATTACAATAAAATGAATAGATGACATGTCAAAGTCCTCTTTTAGTTTATTATTTGCAAGATTGGAAGGCAAATTTTGCGGCAATGATTTGTCGATATTATAATAAATTTCAGTCTGTGACTGAATATACAATGCCGGTAGAATTAAAATCAAAAAAATTATGATACTTCTCTTTTTACGTTTTAAAATAAATCTGCTCAAATTCTCTACATTCGGCGTATAGATTTTGTGTACCCACTTATGAATAGGCTTATCTAAAACGAGTATCATTGCCGGAAGTACAGTAACAATCGTCAATACTCCGAGCATAACCCCCTTCATCATAACCAATCCTACATCACGTCCCAAGGTCAACCCCATAAAACAAAGCGCCCCAAATCCTGCAATTGTCGTAACAGAACTGCCTGATAGTGATACAAAAGCGTTCTTAACGGCACTCTCCATAGCTTCTGCATTGTCATGATGTAATTTTTTCTCTTCTTCATAACGATGGATTAAAAAAATGGCATAATCTGTTGTTACTCCAAGTTGTAAAATTGCAGCGATTGCTTTTGTTACATAAGAAATCTCTCCCAAAAATACATTCGTTCCAAAATTATAAATAATAGCTAAGAAAATAGAAATCAAAAAAACAAATGGAACAAACCATGACTCAAGCGTAATTGTCATTGCTAAAAATGCCAATATACCTGCCAAAATAACGTACCACGGCATTTCTCTGTCCATCAACATTCTCAAATCTCTTAAAATAACGGATATTCCACTCAAATATCCTTGCTTTTCCGTCAATGCACGAATTTCATCAATACATTGCATCGTTTGTTCCGCTGCAGAAGCATGCTCATATTTTATCATCATCATGCTTCCTGTGTCGGAATAGAACATATCTTTCGCCTCTTTGGGCAAAAAATCCTTTGGTATTCCAATCCCCGCAATATCCCGTACGGAAATAACTTCACTTACCCCATCAATATTACGTATCTTTTCCGACAAATTCACAACGTCTCTTTCCGGTAAACCTTCTATAATCAACATGGAAGTTGCCGCATTATGAAAAATATCCTCCAATTCGTCTTGCCCTTTTACGGATTCGGCTGATGCAGGCAAATAAGATAATACATCATAATTTACTCTCGTTTCCAAATAGCCCCAAATAGATGGAATAATCAATAAAATCGCAATAAAAATAATTAACCTCGGCCTTTTTGTCACTAATTTCGCCAAACGATCAAGCATAGGCCTTTTTCCCTCCTTTTTGTCATTTCTTAGAATGTCAAACTGCACAAATTCTACCCTTAATCCATTTCTTTTCCTCGTTTCCATTTAAAATTCCTATATTTTCCCAACATCCTATTCTATAATCTTTCTAATAATGTAAAATAATTCCGATTTGATTTCTTCAATAGAGCACGGTACATTTAAAATAATTGCATTGTAACAAACCGCATTAATCATCTCTACAACGATATAAATTCGTTTTTCTACAATTTGCCTGTCTTTCTCCGGACAAAGCTCCATCAATCTGCAAACCCCTTCTGATACAATAGGTTTTTTTTCCATTTGTTCATACAATCCCCATGATAAACTTTTGTGTATAATTTTTAGGAGAATCTTATTAGAGCGCAGTTCATTAATCAAACAATCCACAAAATAAATAATAACATCTGAAAAAATCAAATTTTCTGCTTTACGTTTTTTTTCTGTCTCATCCATCACTTTTTGCAGTAATATGGAGGATTTTTTGAATACAATTTCCTCCACAAGTTGTCCTTTATCACTAAAATACAAGTAAAATGTCCCTTTCGCAATTCCTGCCTTCTGTACAATATTATCAATTGTAGTATTATCAATCCCTTTTTCTGCAAACAAATCATATGCCGCAGCTGTTATTTTTTGCAATTTCTTTTCCTTATTCCATTCTCTCGTCATCTCTTCCATTTCCCCCTCTATACTATTTCATAAAAAGACAAGCTATTCCAAACAACTTTTTATAAAATCTCATTCTTACTTGCCCAAAATAACAATATGCTTTTTTCCTACGTTTATGGATTGAGATATAGAAATTTTTTACTGCAATTCATTTTAATTACCCCTTTTTTATAAATCTGAGTTCCATGAAACAAAAATGACTATTCGTCAATACCTAATATATTCTATTTATGACTAAAAGTCAATATTTGGATTGAAAATTTTTATTCTACATTTTGAAAAGATTAAATTGGTTTCCATTTTATTTTTTTATGATAACAAAGCTTTCCATGCTTTTTTGTTTTTTATAACAGCATCAAACAAAAACAACCCTATTTTTGATGCTATGCAAAATATCGTATACTCTTTTTATTACAAATCAACGTTTGGCAATTCTAAAAAACAGGTTTAAAAACAAAAAAGAAAGTGCCTTAAAAACACTTTCTTTATCGAATATTATTTATCCGTTTTCTTCGAATTATAAACTATTGTTCTTCTGTTTGAGTCTTTTCTTTCCATTTTTTATAGGGATTATATCTCATGTCTTCCACTTTTATCCTCGTAATTATAATATACAGGACAATGATTGTAATAACGGCTTGCACAGTATTAGGTACGATGCGGGTCGTCACGAAATACAGATACGCTTTTCCCATTAAGATGGACAGCCAAAGGGAGTCCAACACGATGGTTATAAAAAATGAGATTACCGCAACACCGGTTATTTTCCAAAAACTTTTGTCTTTAATGGATTTCATGATATAAGACGGAAAAATTCCCATGATAATTGCCGTTATCGTAAATCCGGGAAAAAATGTTCCGGGTGAGCCGGGAGTTAAGAAATAAGTCAGAATGTCTTGAATCCCGCCTATCATTGCTCCCACTCCAGGTCCAAGCAAAATGCTGCCATATAAAATCGGAATAAATCTCAAGGTAATTCTGCCTGATTTCGGTGGATAAAGATAGATATTTTGGTAGCTCATGATAACCGCCAATGCTACCAATAATCCTCCAACCACGATTTGTTTTGTAGATAATTTTTTTTCTTTCATAATGCCTCTTCCTCTTTTCATCAAAATTTTTACTTCCTAAAGAAACAGAAAACAGCGGATGCAAAAAAGTACCGCAAAAGAACACTGTGAACTTTTTCTTAATGAAACAACACTAAAACTAAATGTTGACCGAAAAACATTTACGAGTTTTCTCTTTTCGTCTATGAGCAACATCCCGTCTCATAGCACTTGACGCACTTTTCCTACTCTGCCTTCATCACTATTTTATTCTGACAAAAATCGGTTTGTACAAAACGAAAATCCGATGCAGGCATTCCTATTTAATTGTTTGTGTTTCTTCTGAAACTCATTTCCTTAAAAAAGCACAATATGCTCATTTTTCTCACATTTTATTCTGATAAATAATCTCATATTATGCCAAGAAATGAATTTGCATGCTCAACCGCTCAAAAAGCAACTGTTATTTCCTTTTTTAATGCTGCTAATTTTTCATGCTTTTTCATTTTACTCTGTTTTACATGAAATTTCAAGTTTCAGAATAAAATAAATGATTTCTTAAGACAACTATATAGAAATTTAACGATTTCTATGATATTCTGATATCCTGTTTTATAATTACCGATTTGAAAGAATCTTTTTATGCATACAACTGTGCTACACATATCTTTAATCGCTTACACAGTCAATGTTATAAAAAATTCATCTTACTTTTTCATTGGTTTTGTGTATAATCATAGGACAAATATTATTTTCTAAGAGAGGACAAAATGAAAAAAACTTATCTTTTACTGCTTTCCTATTTCATTATCATGGCAATCGGTCTTGCGTATTGCAATTTCTACTTAAATGTGCAATACGCAGCTCCGACTTTTGTCTCTAAATTTTTACCATTCCTGAGCATTTTATGTATCATTGTAACACTCTATTATGCCTTGCAAAAAAATCAACTTGCTCTACAAATAACCGGTAAACCAAAATACTTCTTATTTATGTTGCCATTTATCCCGGTTGTATTCGTTGGAGGGATTTCTATAATATATGGTTTTGAACCTTCAACAAAATTTGCTCTCCCTTTATTGTCTACCTTGTTGATTGGAATTGCAGAAGAAACCATGTTTCGACGAATTCTTCTTGGATCTTTCCTTCGAAAGTATCCAATTATAAAATCGATAATCTTATCTGCGGTTGTATTTTCCCTTCTCCATGCTCTTAATTTTCTCGGAGGACAGTCCCTAAATCAAGTAGCCGCACAATTAATGATTACGTTTTTGGTAGGATTGTTCTTCGGTGCTATGTATATTTCTACAAAAAATATTTATCTCCTCATGATATATCATTGGCTTTGGGATTACATTGCCTTTAGCAATATTCTCGAAAAAATTCAAATTTTAGCTGTTATATTACCGGTTGTAATTGTGTACGAGATAATCATTGCAATGCTTATGTTACGAAAATATTCAAAAAACGTTGATATACGATCCAAATAAAATAAGCTTATCCATTATCTCATTTATTATACTGGTTGCTGATTAAAATTATAATAAAATCTACTTTTTTAATGCTATTCTATTTTATTTTGTTTTCCATAATGAAATATGATATCCATCTTTTAAAAGAGTGTTTCGTATTAATTAATTAATTGAAATTCTGTATTTCTATGAGTAATGTAAAAATACCGACCTCCAATCGTTAAATGCTCCCCCTAACTTTATTGAGGTCGGTATTTTTATAGTATTCTTTTTTATTCATCTTCCATACATGCTTGGATTACTTGTTGGGCCAGCATAACGGTAGTCATGGAGCCAACGCCTCTTGGAACGGGAGTAATTGCTTTTACAAGCGGCAAAAGTTTTTGTGTATCGGCATCTCCGCAAAGAGCACCGTTTTCATCAACATTAATTCCGACATCTATGACTATGCTGTTTTCTGTTACATACTCTCCTGTGAGAAATCTTGCTTTTCCAAGTGCACAAATAATAATATCCGCCTGTCTTGTAATTTCCGATAAATTTCGGGTCTTGGAGTGCGTTACGGTAACAGTGGCATTTTCATTCAGCAATAAGAGACTGAGCGGTTTGCCTACTACCATGGAGCGTCCGATTACAACAATATTTTTTCCTTGCATTTCAATATTATAATATTTCAGCATTTCGATAACCGCTTTTGGTGTGCAAGGAACAAATCCTTTTTCGGCATTCATCAAGCGTGCTGCATTGATGGGACTGATGCAATCAATGTCTTTTTTCGGATGAATGGAATTTTTAATTCGTTTGCTGTCCAAATGGTTGGGTAAGGGCAAAAAAATTAATATTCCATGTATGCAAGAATTTTCATTATTGTTTCGCAATGCCGTCAAAAAATCTTCTTCCTCTACATTATTTGGAAACCCTTGTACCTCACACGCCACTCCAATCTTAGCCATACGTTTCAGCGCACTTTGTTCATAAGCAATATCATCTGCTCTTTCCCCCACTCGCATAATGGTCAACGTCGGGATTTTTCCTCTTTTTTGCAGTTGTTCCACTTGCTGTGCCAAGTCTTGTGTCCTTTGTTTCGCCGCTACTGTTCCAAGCAATAATTTTTCTTCGTAAGCCATCTCTTTCCCTATCCTTTCTTTGCGAACTATTACATGAATACTATCATCTCGATGAGTGATGCTTTTTACCATATCTTTAGCGAGTATTGCTACATACTATATATTTATACAGTGTTTCGTATAAGTCTATCTTTTTTAACCGTTCTGAACGAACAATTTTTTCTTCTCTTCCTTTGCAAGTTTTGTATATTTTTTGATAAAATCACTTTTTGCTTCTGTATAGCCGTCTCGATTATACTCAAATTTTTTCCATAATTCTAATTTTAAGAGTTCATATTCTTTCGCAATCTCAAAATGAGCCTTCAAATAATCTCGAAAACACACCTCCTCCTTATCTCCCTCCAAACGGATATGGAGATGAAAGACTTTTTGTGCAAAACCATGTTGGGTGTAGCCTTTCTTCAAAGAAATTCGATCTTTTCCTTCACTCATACACAAGTAGCTGTTTTGCAAGAGAATGTCCTTCATGAACAACATATTGTTTTTATTTTCCACTTCTACTAAAATATCAATAATATTTTTCGCCCATATGGTAGGAATAGCGGTACTCCCGATATGGTAAATTCCTTTTACCGTATCATTTGGAAACAAGGACAAAATCTCTTCTTTTTCTTCACAATACCACCTCTTCCATTCTCCATTGTGTGCAACGAGAAAAATCGGAAATAATTGCCATAGCTCCTGAAAACTTCGTTCTTCTAATTTTTTGACCATATGCTCCTCTTTCCGGCTTTCTTTTTATTTTAAGAAAACCATGTAGCTTTCGATTACCCAAAGTACATGGTTTCCGGACGTTTAGTTTATTCTTTTTCCAATCTGTTTGTCTGCCCTCCAATTTGGCGGCTCTCCATCTTCTCCCCAATATTCGTCAACAAATCGAATTTTATCCTGTTCCATTCGAAAAAAGGACGTTGCATGAAAGGACAAGTTCACATTTTCCGCAGAATAAATATATACAACTGTAATAATCAGGTCATTGATATATTCCACTCTCTGCACTTCGCCTTCCCACTTGCCGGGATATACACAATTTATTTCAATAAATTCCTCTGCCGTAAATTTTTCATTTGTATTATGCCAACAAATCACAGCATCTGAATGAAAAAACAATTTCATTTGTTCGGCGTTTTGATGGATTACGGCATCCCAAAAATCATATATATTCATTTTGAATTTCCTTTTAAACTTTTTTATTTTACAAGAGCTTGTGCTGCAAATTCTTCTTTTATTTTTTGTTCCACTTCATCTATGGAAATTTCTTCCTTCTCCGAATTTCTGCGAAGTGCAAATTCAACAATTCCTTCGTCCGCTCTCCGCCCTACATTTACACGAATAGGAATACCGATTAATTCCGCATCATTAAATTTTACTCCGGCACGTTCATTTCTATCATCTAAAAGCACTTCATATCCTTTTGCTTTCAATTCTTCATAAATTTTTTCGCCAAGTTGTGCCTGTTCTTCCTTTTTGGAATTAACAACCGTTACAATGATTTGATACGGTGCAACAACCAACGGCCAAATAATTCCTTTTTCATCATGATTTTGCTCAATAATTGCCGCCATCGTTCTGGAAACTCCAATTCCATGAGAGCCCATCCAAACCTTCTTGCTTTTTCCGTCTTGATCCAAATAAGTTAAATTTAATCCATCACTATACTTTGTACCTAATTGGAAAATATTACCGACTTCAATTCCTCGATCGGTTTGAAGGGATGCACCGCACTTTGGACAAATATCTCCCTCTTGTGCCAAAACCAAATCTTCAATCACAATTCCTTCAAAATCTCTTCCATAGTTTACATTATTATAATGGAAGTCGGATTCATTTGCTCCAACAAGAAAATTTTTCATCTCGGTTACACGCTTATCCACATAAATAGGAATTTGTTTTTTTAAACCGATGGGTCCCGCAAAACCGGGTTTTGCTCCTGTAATAGCTCTGACTTTTTCTTCTCCCGCCATTTCGACCTCATGTTCTGCCGCATCAACTACCTTAAGCAATTTGATCAAATTCAGTTCTCTATGTCCGGGTATCATGACTGCTATCGTTTCATTTTTTACATTAACCAACAATGTTTTTACAAAACAATCTCCACTCATGCCAAAAAATTCTTCTAATTCTTCAATCGTGCCGACATTCGGTGTGGAAATTTTTTCCAATTCCTTTTCCTTTTCGTCTTGTTCTCGAAGGTTCATAATACAAACCGCTTTTTCATCCGTTGCCGCATAATCACAGGCATCACAATAGATAACATTGCTTTCTCCGGATTCCGCCATAGCGGTGAACTCGTGTGAATCACTTCCTCCCATTGCACCGGAATCACCTTCTACCACCTTATATTTTATTTTTAAACGATCAAACACATTTTCATATGCTTTCCACATCTCAAAGTAGGACTTTTTCATTCCTTCAGGATCTCTATCAAAGGTATATGCATCTTTCATAATAAATTCTCTTGCACGAATTACTCCGAAACGAGGTCTTTTTTCATCCCGATATTTCGTTTGAATTTGATATAAACTCAAAGGAAGTTGTTTATAAGAATTCAATTCATCTCGAACAAGCGAAGTGAAAATTTCCTCATGCGTAGGTCCTAAACAAAATTCTCTTTGATTTCGATCATAAAGGCGAAACATCTCCGGACCGAAATTATCCCATCTTCCCGATTCTTTCCATAATTCCGATGGCTGAATTGCAGACATCAAAACCTCTTGACTTCCCGCTGCATCCATTTCCTCTCGAATAATCTGCTCAATTTTTGCAAGCACCCTTTTGCCAAGCGGTAAGTAAGAATACACACCCGACACCAACTTACGAATCAAGCCCGCCCTTAAAAGTAACTGATGACTGCTTATCTCCGCATCGGAAGGTACCTCTCGAAGCGTAGGCATATACATCTTTGACATTTTCATTTTGTGGTTCCCCCTTTTATTCTTTGTGGCCATCACGTCCACTTATTTTTTATTCAAACCTCATTTTTAAAACAAAAATAAGAGTGACTGTCTCTATAACATAAACACTCTTATTTTAACATATCAAAATTTTTCTGACAATCTATCTTCATGAAACAAAACATAATAAATCTAGGATTGTCAAACATATGTGACAAGAAAGCCATCTAAATTGTATTTCAAAAAGGCATGGTTTCCACTTACAACCTTTAAAGATTTCTCTCAAGGGGGAAAGCGTAGCGTACCTTTAATGAAATCTTCAGGAACAGTAATGTCTGTAAATCTCCTCTTCTTGAACCTCGTTTTTTGTTTTTGCAACAAACTCACTTTCTCTTTCCGACTGCAGCCATATACACCACAAATTCTTCTTCT
>JBGZJG010000121.1:0-24252 GCA_041848665.1 Filifactor sp. | reverse complement strand
TTGTATTTTTGAAGTGAGGTAAAAAAGGAAACTCTGTAAATGTCAGGAATAGAGCTGGTTTTCGGGGGGGGGGCGATAGGAGCGATTAATAGAATGGATGTGTAAAACATATTGTCGTTTGTATAACAATGAATAGTGCCGCAATATTTTTTAGCAATTGACAACATGGATTGCATACCTAATCCGTGACCGCTTATATGAGATATGGGCAATCCGTCTGCATCAAATTCGACTTCGCCATCAAATGAATTTTTCAATAAGAGAGTCATTTTGTTATTTATAATGCGAGTATACAATTTAATATATCTTTTTTCAGAAGGCAATTTTTCACATGCTAAAAATGCATTTTCCATTGCATTGGATAAAAGGATAGCAATATCGTAGGAATAAAATGGCATATCTTCTGTGAAATCCACGGAAAAATTCGTTGTAATGGAAGTTTTTTTGCATTTTTCAGAGTATAGAAAAAGCACAGAATTCAGTATAACATCTTTGCAAAAAAAGATAGGCTTGGAAGGCTGTATGTTATTATCCAAGGATTTGATAAGTTGAATTGCTTGTTCATACTGTTTTTCTTGTAAAAGCAACAGAATGATTCTATAATTGTGGCGAAGATCATGTCGGAGTATGCGCAGATTTTTTTCATTTTCGAGGATAATATTGGATTGTTTAAGGACACTCTCCTTTTGTAGCATGAGAAGCTTGTTAAGATTTTTGATGTGCATATTTTTTTCCATAGAGATAAAATCCGCCTGTATAATGGATACAAGGATAATCGTAACTAAAATATTGGTAACACGTATAAAAAAGTGATAATAATCGGAAAACCATGGACTTTTAAATGTTGTGACAGTGCTAGTGTATAGGTAGAGAGGTGAAAGAATCCAAATTTGTTTCCAGCGATAGTCAAATTCATTTATTTTGTTAAAAAAAATAGACTTATTAATATGGAGACATAGAAAAATAACCACAGGAAAAGCCAGCAAAAGATAACCGAACATATGGAATATGAGAAGCTTGAGAGTAGGTAAATTTCCATAGAATGTTCCAAGGAAAATAGCGACAAGGGAATGGATAAAAATGCTGAATTGTATTTGAAGAGCGGTAAGCGTAATATGTTTAAAAAAAGTTTTCCGAATATAGTATAAATTAATTACAAGAAATCCCCAACCGGAAAAAGCGAAAAAATTTTTAAAAAAATATGTAGAAAATAAATTTGTATCAAGATAAAAAAGAAAAAAAAGGATACTATACTCTATGAAGAGATAAACAGTATAGCAGATAAAAAGCTTTTTGCGGCTATCTTCCGTTAGGTTCTTATGGAAAGGAAGATAGCGCAGTATGATGCCAGGGATTTGGATAGTCGGCATGAAAATTAGATATAATATTTTCAGCATAGCAGTCTTGTCTCCTTGAAAAAGCATGGAAGTATTTTTCTGGTTAAAATAAAGTAATGGAATAATGAAGGAATAGACGAAAAACACGTGTATTTAAAAGTTAAGGTGGATTTTTAAATGGGAGTATTCAATAAATGCTTAGTGTAATTACTGAACACATCATATTTTTTTCGTCGGCTGATAGGAAGAGATTCTCCCGTTTTTAAAAAAATCGTATCTGTTTTAATATGATCAATAAAATCCATGTTTACGATAATACTGCGGTAACATTCGACAAATCGTGCATCCGACAGAAGTACATTACGGTAAGTCTTATAATTTCCTGAAATAATATAAGTATCATTACTACAATGAAGATATAATTTGCGCAGTGAAGATTCCAAATAACAAATATTTTTGTGAAGGATAAACTCATCGCTGAAAGAAAGCGGAAAAAGAGTTTTTTGTGTATCGGGAGCAAGGCTATTGCACACGAAATCCAAAGCATTAAAAAAGGAAGGTACATATTGTTGTAAGGGCTTTAAGATATACCCTGATACATGCAAAGAATATCCGTTTAATACATAATCCATACTGCTTGTAAAAAATATAATGTGGATGGAAGCATTTTTTTGGAATAACTGCTTTGCAACCTCAAAACCGGAAATTCCATCCATAAAAATATCCAAAATCAATAAATCATATTTTTCGTATTCAAAAGCGGCAAGAAACTTCTCTCCGCTGGAAAATTCATGAAACTGTAACGGTAAAAAATTCTCTGCTGATTTTTTTTGCTCAAAGTATTGACGGATGTACGAAATTGCGGTTTCTCGCTCTTTTTTTACGTCATCAATAATTGCGATATTCATATAGTTAAATCCCTTCCTATGTTTTTATGTTATTTTCTACACAAGTATTTTTGGGGTATAGCCTTATTTTTGTCTGCTGTCTATTTTTCAAAAATTGGATAACTTTGTAAAAACTATGTTTGGATAAAAATAAGCGCTAACAGCTAATACAAGATGTACGTACATCAAAACGTTGGATTTTCGGTCTGATTTTGGGAGAAAGATAAGTTCATCAATACACTTGTTTTTTATCGTGGAGAAAAATCACATAAAAATTGTAGTAAAAAATATTTAAATTTTATTTTAATAAAAATTTTTTAAAAAGACAATCTGTTTTCAAGAAATAAACCGTTTGTACAATATTTTAACCACTTACGCAAAACAACTTGATTTAATTTTAAAATTATTTAATTATTTTTTCATAAAAGTATGAAAAAGATTAATCTTATTTTTATGGAAAACATTAAAATGATGAAAACATAAGTTAAGAAGGAGTGAAACAACAACTTGGAAATGCAAAAATACTATTGTAAGTGTAGGGAGAAGAAGACAACGAAATATGTTATGCAAAAATTAAGTGCCGGATTTATGGCCTGTTTGATAGGTTCTGCACTGGTATTTGGGAACGTTGTACCGAGTTATGCCGTAACCAAATGGAGCGATACCGATTATATGGCAGCGTTGGGGAAGACGGACAAGGATGCCGACAAGGTAAGAAATGATGTTATGAGCATTCAAAGAATCTTTGATGAAGGCACGAAAACGATTAGTTGGGAAATCACGTTCAACAAAAAGAAGCAGCAGTGGAATTTTCCATATTTATATCTTTATTTGCCTGCGGAAGTAGAATATAATGAAAATACAGTGATTTCTATAAATAAAAACGACTCTTTACTTGAGAAGGTTAAGATTGGTGAATTTAATGGAACAGAAGGAAGAAATTTTTATAATGTTTTTCCCAGAGAAGCGAACGGAGATGTGTCGAAAAAGTTTGATAGCGAATGGAGTACTTCTGTCGGAAAGACATTTAAAAATTCAGTAGACTCTGCGGAATTAAATTGGTGGAAACATCAAGGGAAGATGGGAAAGCTTTTGCGATATCACTATAATAGTACTATATCAAAGTATACATGGAATTTTGAAACCAAGGTAAAGGATGGTTCAGATCCATATGAAATTGTACTGATTGCAGGGATGGAAGGGAATGCAGGTCTTTTTCCAAGATTTATGGCACTTGGACCGCATGACTCCGACGGAGACGGTTTCAGCGATAGAAAAGAGAAAGAACTTTATGGAACCGATCCGAACAAGTTGGATAGCTACCCAACTATACACCAAGTGTATAACCTTTCGTGGAAACAAGCAAATGTAAGAGAAGAAGATAAAGATCTCGGTTTTGCTTGGTCAAACGATGGAAAAACATTGATTTATAAATATGCTGTTAATGAAGGAATAGACTTTAACTCGGAGACATTGTTGGAGCAGTTAAAAGCAACAGGAAAAGCAAATAAGTATGAGAGAGTTTTGGACGGAACGGAAAAAGCGAAAATTATGAGTAATAAGGATTTGTATTCCTATGAGCAAAAGCCGAATTATCCATACCCGAAAAACGTCGAAAGAGCATACTTGACCGATGCAAATACGGCATATAAGGTTATTCGATTTTTGGATGTGGTAAATCCGAGTAATGGAGAAGGTAATCAAAACATTACTGTACAACACACTGCTTCGGAACCGGCGATTGCGGATAAAATCGCAATAGAAGCAAAAAATGGTGCAGATGCATTTGATATTATGCATGTGGTGGATGGACAAAGTAAACTTGCTAAGGTAGAGCCGATACACTTGCAAGTATATGCAAGAGACAACAAAGCCAAAAACAGCATACAAAAAGATTCAAGTTATTCTTCTATAACACAGGATGTTATCAATTTATTTGTAGTAGGAGTGGATGTAACGGCTCCGCAAATAGAGGAAGGTAAAACAAAAGGAAATTTTGACACTTCAAAAGAATTTAAGTTGGATGAAGTAGATACCGTATTTTCAGCGGATAAAATTATAGCAACAGATAATTATTCCAAGGAAGACAAGCTGAAAAAAAACTATCAATTTTTGAATGAAGACGAAGAAGAAGTGTCAAAAGAAAACTTAGAAAAGAATATGACGTATACAGTCAAGGTTCTTGTATCGGATGAAGCGGGAAATAAAACGGAGTTGGAGCTCGGTAAATTTAATTCCGAAACAATACAGAACCCACCTGCTCCGACAGAGCATAATATTACAGTAGAAGATGATGGAAACGGTACAGGAAGTGCAAATCCTGCTAAAGCTGTAAAGGGCACAGAAGTAACACTGACAGCAAATCCGAAAGATGGATATAAATTGAAAGAGTGGGAAATCATATCGCCTGTAAACGGTGTGACAATTACAGGAAACAGCTTTACAATGCCTGATGAAGATGTGACTGTAAGAGCGATCTTTGAAGAAGACGCACCACAACCGCCGGTTCAAACAGAGCATAATATTACAGTAGAAGATGATGGAAACGGTACAGGAAGTGCAAATCCTGCTAAAGCTGTAAAGGGTACGGAAGTAACATTAACAGCAAATCCGAATGACGGATATCATTTCAAAGAGTGGGAAAACGCATCACAAACAAACGGTTTGACAATCGTAAACAACAAATTTATCATGCCTGATGAAGCAGTGACTGTAAGAGCAATCTTTGAGAAGAACAGCTCATCGGGTTCCAATTCCGGAAGTTCAAAAGATAAAGACAAAGACAAGAAAAAACCTTATGTTTCTCCTATTGTGAAGAAACCGATTGAAATTCAAGAAGTCGGTGTGCGAAAGGCATATATCTTCGGATACAAAGACGGAACAGTGAAACCTAACGGAAATATAACAAGAGCAGAAGCGGCTGCAATGGTTGCTCGTTTAAAAGAATATTCGCTTATTTATGAAAATCAACCGAAATTTAAAGATACACCAAGCGGTTGGTACAACAAATATATCAATGCTGTGGTAGATGCAAATATCATGTTCGGTTATCCTGATGGACGTTTTGTACCAAACGGTTTTATTACCAGAGGTGAATTTGCACAAATGATTAAGGGATTAGATCATGAAAGCTTTGATATTGCACCATTTTCCGATGTAAAGGGACATTGGGCGGAAGGAGCCATCAATCAAGCTTTTGGGAATAATCGTATCAAAGGATATGAAGATGGAAGCTTTAGACCGAATGCGTTTATTACACGAGGAGAAGCAACGACCATACTCAATAACTTGTTTGATAGAAAAGTAAGACAAGAATGTTTGGATACTCTAAAAAATCCTGAAAAAATGAAACGTTTTGCAGATTTGAGCAAATCGTATTGGGGGTATTACAACATATTAGGTGCAGCTAATACGTATAGCTATGGAAAGATACAAGAAGATGATATGTGGATTTCTATAATTGATGCGGAAAATGAATAAAAGGGTGTTGTATCAAAAGTATCGTTTTTGCATAAAATTTTTCGAAAAATAAAATTAACAAACAAAAAAACAACTGTTATCGAAATGTCAAAGAGAGCAGTTGTTTTTTTGTGTAGTGATTAAAAAGGATACTATTTTCAAATAGGTTTTATGATTGAAAAGAGATGCTTATGCAAAGGAAAACAGAAATATCATTTTATACCGAGAACTGATGAAGCAGTCGATATTAGAGTTATTTTCTATAAGGAGTGTTTTTTACTATTTTGAGGTTCATAACATCATTTTGGCATTATATTGTTTAAAGTATGATATTTATACGAAACCTTATTTTAAAATAATATAGATATCGTGTATAATTATGAAAAAGAAAATAATACTAATCACTATTTAAAACTATAAATTTTATTAGATGTTTTTTTGTTTTTCACATTTTGATCGGCTTGTTTCTTTCATTGGATTTCTTGTCTTCTTCTTTGAGCAACATCTTGGCTCTCTCTGACGAGGGAGGCAAGAAAGAACTCCCATACGAAAGATATGAGCAAAAAGATAACACATAGAAAGCGGTTGTTGTGACATCTTTCATACGTGTTTTGTATAAGATTTCATTTTTGGCACTTCACGAAAGGTAAGATTGGAGGAATATATGAGGATACTTCATTTGGCGGATTTACATATCGGAAAAATTTTGAACGGATATTCTATGATTGAGGAGCAGAAATATATTCTTTCACAGATTTTGCATATTGTGGATCGGTATGCGGTTGAGACGGTTATTATTGCAGGAGATATTTATGACAGAAGTATTCCGCCTAAGGAAGCTTTGACGGTATATAATGATTTTTTGGGAGAACTTTTGCTCAAAAGAAACTTACCGGTGCTTGCTATTTCAGGAAATCATGATTCGGGAGAGCGATTAGAGGCGGGAAGTGCTTTGATGGAACAGGTACAATATTATATGGAGGGGACATTTAAGCGTGAGGTAAGATGTGTAACGCTATGTGACGGTTTTGGAGAGATTGATTTTTATCTCATTGCATTCGCAGATGTGGCGGAAGTCAGGCTGGTTTTGGAGGAAGAGAGCATTAAAACGTTTGATGAGGCTATGGAAAAAATTATAGATGGAATTTCACTCCGTAAAGGTATTCGAAGTGTTGTTGTGGCACATTGTTACGCAATTTCGGAAGATGGGTTTGAAGAAGAAAAAGTGGATTCCCAAAAACCGCTTTCTATCGGAGGGAAAGATTTTGTGAAGTCTTTTTACTTTGAAAAATTTAATTATGCCGCATTGGGTCATTTGCACCGCAAGCAAAAGGTAGGAAAAAAGAACATTCGATATTGCGGAACTGCGCTAAAATATTCTTTTTCTGAAGAAAAGCATCAAAAGGCAGCATGTATTGTAGAACTTGACCACGATGGAGAGGTCGAAATTTTGGAAGAACCCCTTTTTCCTCTGCATAATTTGAGAACAATTCAAGGAAAATTTGATGAAATTTTAAAACAGGCACAAGAGGATACCGATAAAGAAGATTTTATCCGTTTTTTTCTGGAAGATGAAGGGATGATTGCAGATGCGATGAGTATGCTGAAAGCATATTATCCGAATGCGATGGAACTGAGGTATTTGTTTCGGGAACAAGAAATGGCACAAATGCTTCACAGAGAGGAGAAAAAAAGTCACAGTGTTTCGGAAATGGCGAAACTTTTTTATCGACAAAATTATGAAAAAGATATGGAACAAGGATTGTTGGAAGAATTACAAGAGTGCTTGAAAGCGATAGAAGGGGATAAGGAATGAAACCGATTAAGCTGATTATGAATGGATTTATTACCTATAAAAATGAGGAGATAATCAATTTTGAAAATTTTGCACAAGATTCGCTCTTTATTATTTCAGGACCGACAGGAGCCGGAAAAACAACAATCTTCGATGCAATCTGTTTTGCACTATATGGAAAGATCAGCAGTCAAGATAGAGGAGACGGAGAAGATTTGCGTTGTCAATACCTTTCAGCGGAAGACCCCAAAACGTTTGTGGAATTTGTGTTTCGTATGCAAGGCAAGGAGATTAAGATTAGGCGTTATCCAAGGCAAATTATTAAGAAACCCAGAGGTAAGATTGATACCGTATCGGAAGAGGTAGAACTGTATTTTGACAATAAGGTTATCACTTCAAATCGAGAGGCAAATGAAAAAATAATTGAACTTACGGGCTTGACATGGGAGCAGTTTACTAAGATTGTTATGTTGCCGCAGGGAGAATTTCGAAAGTTTTTGTCTGCATCTTCCGACGAAAAAGAGATTATATTGCGAAAAATCTTTGATACCGGCATTTATCAAACGTTTTCAGAGGAAGTGAAAAAACGATATTTTGCATTGCAGAAGGAATTTTCCGATATGGGAAAAAGAGTCAATTATGCACTTTCTTCGTTGGATGAAACGACGTTGGAAAAATTATCCGAGTATGTGAGAGAGAGGGAACTTCCTTTTGTATTTTATGACAAAGCTTTAGAAATCTTGGCACAAGAAGGAAAAGATGTATTTCAAAAACGGTTGAAGATGGAAGAGCAAATTGTGCAAATACAGAAGAATAAACAGGATTTAATCGTAGCAATCGAAAGGGCGATAGAGCAAAATCGAAGAGTAGAAAGTTTTGAAGAGAAGAAAAGTCAAATGCAAGCTTTGGAGCAGCAAAGTACGGAAATGGAAAATCGACGTAAAAAATATGATTCGGCACAGAAAGCTTTTTTGCTCAAAGCCACTGAATTGCAGTTGAATAAGCATCAGCAGCGTATCAAAAATCATATAGGGTTGCTATGTGAATTGGAAGAACAGGAACAGGAGCTGCAACTTTCTTTTGCAGAAACAGAAAAGCATTATCATAGTTTGCGGGAGGTACGTTTGCAAATTGACATACTCCAAAAGCAGGCGGAGCAGACAAAAAAGGATTTGGAAAATCATCTGCGGACAGAGGAAAAAAAGACTGAACAAACGAATTTAAAAAAGAAAATAGAGCAAGGCATTGTCGCATTGCAGAAAACAGAGAAACATCTGGAAGAAACGGAGAAAGAGCTGCTTTCTTTGGGAGAACCGTTGCTTAAACTGTCTCGGGATAGTGAAACTTTGCTTGACCTTCAAGAAAAGATACTTCCGTTAGCTGAAAAGAGAGAGAAGTATGTTGAAATTTTCAAATTGCTTGGAAAGATAAAAAAAGAAAAAGAAAGTTACCTCGTTGAACAAAAACGTCATTCTGAGGCACAGAGTTCTTATGAAAAAGCGGAGAAGGATTTAAAAGAGGCGAAAAAGGAGTTTGAAAACCAACTTCTCTATGTATATGCGGAAAATTTGACGCAAGGGGAGCCTTGCCCGTTATGCGGCTCTATTCATCATCCGAATGTAATTGAGGTGCAGAAAAAATGGAGTAGGGAGCAAATAGAACAGTTGGAAAACAAACTGCAAAATTATAAAGAAGATACCGTTCGAGCGGCGGAAAAGAGTAATACAGCTCAAAGAAATATGGAAGAATTTTGTAAACAAACACAAGAGATTTTTTGGACGCTTGGAATGCATGAGACTGTGACAGAACATAATCATGAAAAATTAGAGAAAGCGTGTATTCAAGCGGGACGAGCTTTGCGGATGGAACTTGAAACGTTGGATGAAAACAAAAAAACAACTTACAGCATCGCTTTCAGAAGTAAAATTGCATGTGCAACAGGAAGAAAAATGTCGGCGAAAAAGAGAAGAATTACAAAAAGAATGGGCGGAAGAAAAACAGGCATTGAGCGGATTGCAAAAGCTTGAGGAGCATTATCTTATAGAATTGGAGAACTTGGAGAAGTTATTGCAGGGTAAGGGAGCAAAAACGGAAGTACAGAATAATTTAAGAAAAATAGAAGAGCAAATAAAACAACAGCAAGATTTTTTGAATAAAACGGAAGAAAATTATCGTGAGAGAAGTAAACAAAAAGCCAATTTGCAAGGAAGAAAAAAATCATTGACGGAAAGCATTGCATCGGAGCAGTCGGCATATGAGGAAAATTTCACTTCATGGAGAGAGCAGGTCATAGTTTCTTTTGGAGAAGAAGAACAATATCGGGCCAATTATATGTCGAAAGAAGAATTGGAGAGCGAAAAGGAATTTCTTACAGAGTTTGAAAGAAGGTATCAGGCGACAAAGGCGGAATTACATGCACTTGATAAACTTCTGCCTTCCAAGCAAAGAAGTGATGTGGAGAATTTAAAACGGCAGAGAGATATTGCGGAGCAGGAAGAAAAAATATTTACGGAAAAAAGAGATGTGTGGAGTAATCGAAGTACTCGGATTTCTTTTGTGGAAAAAGAAATCCGATATGTGACAGAAAAGAGTACAGAGCAGTCAACACGCAGAGAGCGGCTTGGAAGATTGTATCGGTTATGTTCGGGAGAAAATCCTATGAGTGCGACCTTAGAAGCCTATGTTTTGATGTATTTCTTTGAAGAAGTTCTTGCACATGCAAATCAACGACTGTATAAGATGACGGACGGACAGTATTTTTTGTATCGCAAGGAAGAAAATTTCAAGGGAAATCGGAGAAACAAAGGATTGGAATTGGAAATTTTGGATACTAATGTCGGAAAGAAGCGAAATACCGCAATGTTATCCGGAGGAGAGAGCTTTTTGGTGTCATTGTCGCTTGCACTTGGATTATCCGATGCGATGATGAATTCCGTCGGACAAGTAGAAATTAATACTTTGTTTATCGACGAAGGATTCGGGACCTTGGACAAAGAACGGTTGCAAAATGCAATTGATTGCTTGGCGGAGCTTGCCGGACGAAATCGAATGATAGGAATTATTTCACATGTGGAGGAACTCAAAACGGGAATACCGAATAAGATTCTTGTGAAATATGAAAAAGATAAAGGGAGCAGTTTGCGTATTGTAAGCTGATAAGCGTGATGAAAGTACAAGAAAATATACAGGGGACATTTATTTGTGTATTGTAAGTTGAAGAAAGAGGAAATAAAGCGAAGAAAATAGTTGTGTTGCTGTTCCATAAAATAGGAGAATAGGAGGAGAGATGGATAAGTATATCTTTTTAAAAAGGATATTGGTAAGTATTATTTCGGTTGTTATATTTATGGTATGTTTAAGTATTTCACCGCACATCATTCCGGTAGGAGTCGTACTTTTTTTACTCGTTTGGGTAATTGCATATATGAAAGAGATAGGAGAAGCGTTGTGTTTATGGAAAGATCGTTTTAGGGAGGTGCAAGAGTCAAAGGCACTTCTTATCAGCAAACGATATGAAACGCATTATGATAAGGTAACCATTACAATTTATTTTGTGACGTTTCGCATAGAAGGTGTCGGTACGGTAGAAATGAGAGTGCCTGAAGAATTTTATTTAACAGCGACGGATTGGACGCATGGGGAGTTGCGATTTCGAGGACAACGGTTCGTTTCTTTCTATAAAGAAGATTTGGATTAAAGAAAGCGTTGTATCAAAATCTTTTTGTAATAAATAAAGGAGGGAAGAAAGCGTATGGGCGAATATTGGTATGTAATCGCAGGGCTTATTATAGCAATACTTTATGGTGTGAATGAGGTGTGCGGCTTTTTACTTCTCGTACTTTGCATATGCATAGCGACAGTAATGCCATATTTTCCTTTGATGAAAGAAACAATCGGATTATGTAGAGATCATTTTAGGTTATCGGAAGAGAAAGATGCCCTTTTTGTCGGCAAAAGGTTTGCGGTTTATGAAGCGGATTTGGGTGTAAGACCTCGGTATGCAAGGGGCTCTTTGAAGATACCTATGCCGGAGATAACACGATATTATGTTACATTTCAGATACAATCCGTTGGAATCGTGGAGATGAGTGTTCCAAGTGAATTTTATTTTGAAATATCGGAGGGGGCTTATGGGGAGTTGCTGTTTCGAGGAAAGACCTTTATTTCGTTTTCGAAGAAAGAGTTGGAGGAACAAAGTTGGTAGCTGTTTTTAAATGGTGCTGCGTGTATTGGAACGTTTCTTTGAGAAGGATTATACATTCATTTCCATAGAAATAGCTCTATTGGGGGGGGGTTTGCATCAACAATCATGAAAAAACGAATAAAGTTTTTTACAGATAATTAAAAAACGATTTAGGGAATGGTAAAAATAAGCGGAATGATATTGTGTTAACCATTATAAGATTATTTGTGATATAATTACACGAAGAAAAGGTTTATGTTTGTTATGCATAAAAATAATTTTCGTATTTTATAATAATATGAGGCACTAATATATAGTATCTGATTAGAAAAGAGAAAATAAAATACAACAGCAATGAAATAAGGTGGATTTTATTATAATTTTAATCCGTATTCGCATAAGAATTGCTTTTTTGAGGAAAGTGATTTCATTTAAATAATTTTGGCTTGTTATTGGGAGTGAATTAATTTATGAGAATAATAATGGAGATGATGTTGGCATTTCTGACAGGTTTTTTGATTTGTTATCTGTTGACGCCGTTTGTAATACAGTTGGCACATAAAATCGGAGCGATTGATGTACCAAAAGATAATCGAAGAGTTCATAAAAAACCGATTCCTCGCTTAGGCGGTCTTGCGATTGCTACCGGCTTTATTATAGGAACGCTTATTTTTGGCGGGGTACACAGAGAGTTGATTTCCATATTGATTTCTTCGATTATTATTGTGGCTATGGGAATTGTCGATGATACCAATCCGTTGAAGGCAAAGACGAAGTTAGCCATTCAGATTTTGTGTGCGGGGATTGTGGTTTATAGCGGAGTAAGAATTGATTATTTTGCAAATCCGGTCAGCGGGCGGTTGATGTGGCTCGGATATTGGAGTATTCCTCTGAGTGTATTTTGGATTGTAGGAATTACGAATTGTATCAATTTGATTGACGGCTTGGATGGATTGGCGGCAGGAATTTCTTCGATTGCAGCAATTACCATGGCGGTAGTTTCCATTATCAACGGGTACTATACGTATGCGACCATTTTTTTATGTTTGGCAGGGTCTACCATGGGATTTTTGCCATATAATTTCAATCCCGCAAAAATATTTATGGGAGATACGGGGTCTTTGTTTTTGGGATTTATCCTTTCGGTTATGGCGATTGAGGGAACGGTAAAAACGGAAACGTTGGTTGCAGTAACGGTGCCTATTCTTGCATTGGCGGTACCGATTTTTGATACGGCATTTGCCATTATTCGACGAAAACTTGCAGGGAGACCTGTTATGGAGGCAGATAAGGGACATCTTCATCACAGGTTGCTGGCAAAGGGGCTGAGCCAAAAGCAGACGGTATTGGCACTTTATGCGGCGAGTACGCTTCTTGGAGCAAGTGCGATTATGATTAGTCGTTCGAGATTTATTGTGGGAGTGGGAATTATGATAGCGGATTTTATTTTTATCGGATATAGCGTGTATCGTCTAAAAATCTTGAAATAGAGGACATGGAAATTTATTTTGGAATATTTGGAGGCATGGTATGAAAAAACAGGGATTGTTTTGCAAAAAAGCAGCATATGTTTTATTATCATGTCTTTTTTTTGTTCTTTTGTTTGGGTGTAAGGAACATACCGAGTGCAAAAATATTTACATAAGCAGTTTTCAAGATGAGGCTTACGGAAATGTTTTATCAAAGGCTTTGCCGAATTATGACATTATTTACCAAAATCGACCGAGTATACAATCTTTTTTGGAAAAAGGAAAAGGAATTGTAACGTTCGATGTTTTGGCACAATCGCTCATGCAATCC
Organism: Filifactor sp.; assembly: GCA_041848665.1. Taxonomy (GTDB): domain Bacteria; phylum Bacillota; class Clostridia; order Peptostreptococcales; family Filifactoraceae; genus Filifactor. Next base: position 10,791 of record JBGZJG010000121.1, on the reverse strand, counting down.
GGCGGAGAGTATTATTGGTATCCGCAGACAACGGCGACGGTTATTATTGCGGTAGATAGAAGTATCACGAGGGAAAAGATAAAGGGTTGGAATGATTTGATGAAATTCCAAGGAACGATAGGAATGTCGGATAATTTTTCGGAGGCAGGTTTTTTTATTGCTGCAATGAATTATGGATTGAAAAAGAAAAGTTTTTCTTCCAAATTTGCCGTAAATCATTTGGCACAGAGATATAAGTATAAACAGCTTGAGTTTAATCAATTTAATGTGCCGATTATGATATTGTTTGATTATCAGGCAGTTTCCATGAATAAAAAAGGAAGAAATTTGGAAATTATCGTACCGGAGGAAGGGACATTAAGTTTTCATCAAGGAATTTTGTCTAAAGAGCTGCTTACTTTTTCGGATGATTTTAGTAAAATGATGGAAGAAGAGTGGTTATGCTGTGAAGGAAGTGCACGCATAGAAGGGTATTATCCTTCGGAACAAGCGTACAGCACAGCGGTTTTTCCGAAAGATTTGGAAAAAGTACATAGAGAATTAATTAATTCCAGAGAATATATCAATCGGGACATCTATGGAACACATCGTTATGCAACGGCAACGGCATGGGAGTATACTTTCTCTGCATTGGTTGCTATGGCTTTTTTTTCGCTTTGGTCGGGATGTGTGGTTTCTCGTTCTACGGAAAAAAGGATTACGGTAGCTCTTATGGGAATAGGAAGCTGTTTGACTTATTGGATGATGGCACGTTATATGAAGTGGCAATTTGCAACGGATACATTAGCAAACCGTTATCTTTGGTATTCCTATTATATTTTTATTTTTGCCCTTCCATGTTTTTTTGTTCTTTTGGTTATTTCGGTAAATCTTTCCGGAGATGATAAGTTGCCAAAATGGTGGAAAGTTCTGATTTTGTGGGAAAGTTTGATGTTTTTGATGGTATTTACCAACGATATTCATCAATGGGTATTCCGGTTTGATAAAGCGGCGGATTTTTGGAAGAAGAATTATAGCTATGCCTGGGGATATGGATTGGTATATCTTTCCTTTATTTTTCCTATGATAGGAGGAGCAATTTTACTTAGTATCAAGTGTTGGAAAAGTCCTGATCGGATACGGGTTGTGTTTCCTCTTGCGGCTGCGACGGGAGTTGTATTATTTGGGTTACTTTATGTCAATCGAGTTCCGATTGCATTTAATGCGGACTTGACCTTTACAACCTGTTTGATTTTATGGTTATTTTCCGAAAGTGCTATGCGCACAAATTTGGTTCCTGTCAATACAAAATATGAAAGCATGTTTTTGCATTCGCCCCTTAGCATGAAAATATTAGATTTAGAAGGAAAAGTTATTTATAGATCAAAAAACTCTGAGCCTTTATCGGAAGAGTTCAAAAAGGAAATTATACAGCATCGGGAACCGTTTATACTCAAAAAAGGCGAACATATTTTGCTCTATACCGAGCCACTTGTGGGAGGAAATGTTGTGTGGCGGGAAGATATGAGTGAAGTGGATGAATTGAGAGTTCATTTATCTAATGCGATGGAAGAAATCAAAAAGACAAATCAAGTGCTGGAACTCCAAAGAGAGTTTCGGGAGCAAAGAGAAAGCGTCAGGGCAAAATCACTTCTTTTGTTTTATTTGAAGGAAGAAATCGGAGATAGGCTCAAAGAAGTAAATGGTATGGCAAAACAGCTAAAGAACCTTGATGCAAAAGAAAATTCGGAGAAATATAATAAGATTTTATCACGCATTAATTTGACCGCCACTTATGTAAAGAGACGGTGTAACCTTTTGTTTTATGTAAATAATGAGAGTATATCTTCTGATTTGCTGGTAACCTACATCAGTGAATTATTGGAATTTGCACGGTGGTCAAATATCCAAAGTGCGTCTTCTTTGAATATTGAAGGGGATATTCCGTTGGAGAAATGTATTTTACTGTATGATTTGTGCTTTGACGTGCTGATGTTTTTAGAAGAGGTAAATTGTACGGAATTAATGCTGAATTTGTATCAACAAAAAGAAATTCATATGTTGTTTATTTCGGAGACAAATTTTTCCGCATACATTCCTTCAAAAAAGTTGCAGAAACAAGTGAGCAAGTATAATATTGATTTGAAGCAAAAATATCTTGGAGAGGTACAAAGTTTGGAAGTGCTTATACCGTTATCCGGGGAGGAGGAATAACATGGTCAGTTTTTATTCATTCTCCAGAGAATTTCGTATTTTCATGGGACTCTTGGGAGCGGTAACTGTCATTGAACAGAGCCGGAATGTTATTTATTGTACACGACGTTCCATTTGGAAGAGTTATTATATAAGAATCGGATTTGAATATGCCCTGCTGGGATACACGATTATGCTATCAGGTATTCCTTCTATGCTTAATTTTTTGATACGGGACGGTTTTTTGCCGTTTACGTTACTGGAGAAGGAAAGAGTCGTTTTATTTAGCATCGTAGTCGTATTTGCTTTAATTGGAGTAGTTAGATCAAAAAAATTATTTCCGGTTGGAATTATTCTACCTTTGATTATCACTCTGCCTTATTTTGAAAAATATGGAGATAAATATTTTCAGGGGTTGCTTTTTGTGATGGTGTATTTGTTGTTGAGGAGTTTCTTTTTGGTTTTATCCAATCGTATTTGTCAAAGTAAAAGTATCAGTAGGTGGTCAATTAAAGAGGCGATTGATAAACTTCACTCGGGGATTTTGTTTTGCAGAAGCAATGGGGGGATTCTCTTAATCAATCGAAAGATGAAATTGCTTATGACGGAGTTGACAGGAGAAAAATTTCGAGATGGACTTCATTTTTTTGAGAAACTTCGAGAAAATGAAAAAATCAATACTTTGGAGGAAGAAGAACGAGAATATTTTATTTTTCATACAAAAGATGACAAATATTGGAAATTTTCAAAGGAAGACATTCAGATAGGGAGAAAGCGATACATTGAAATCGATGCTACCGATATTACAGAACAATGGAATTTGATTGAACAAATCAAAATACAGAATAAAGAGCTGTCTGAAAAGAAAATGCAATTACAGAGTCTTGTTGAAAATATGTTTGAGATACAAAGGGAGCAGGAGAGAAATCGCTTGCGTGGAAGAATACATGATTTGTTGGGGCAAAGAATTACTGTTTTTCAAAGATGGTTGCAAAATGGAGAAAAGCCCACTTTGGAGCAAATTTTTGAGTTGTTAAATACATTAGAAACGGAAATTGCAGAAGAAGATAACGAGAGCGATGAACAAATTCTTCAATCAATTGTGCAGATATTTGAGCAAATCGGAGTTGAGATTGAAATAGAAGGAAAATTACCGACAGATTTGCGTTGTTCTCAAGTATTTGTTTCCATTATTCGAGAAGCTTCCACAAATGCGGTACGACATGGTTTGGCAACGAACGTGAAGGTGGAATTTTCTGAAACGGAGGCAGAATTTATTCTATCGGTCAAAAACAATGGAATTATACCAAAGGAAGAAATTATAGATGGTACGGGAATTACAACTATGAAAAGTCGTCTGAAAAAAGTGGGGGGGTGTTGCAAATACTGCAACACAGAGAATTTATACTCCGAATATCCATTCCGAAATAATAAATATTCATGTAAAAGGTAAAGGGACAGGAATAAAGATGATGAATCAGCGGTTAAAAAAATATGGAGGAAGGTTGGAGATACAAATAAATCCAAACTTTTTTATTCAAGCCTTTTTTCCAAAAAATAGAGAGAGAATATGAAAAAAGAGCATCATGAGACAAAATAGAGACATATAAACAACGGAATAGGAAGTTTCTCATTAAGTTAAATAATTTTTATCTGTTGCTTAAAACAGAAATATTTGACTTTTTGCGAAATGAGAGAAAGCTTATTGTAGTAAAAATAACAGCTTTTTTATTAAACAATGTACAATCACGTTTCATTTGGCGAAAATAAAATTGTAAAAAAATAAAGTGGAGGAGAATATGATAAGAGTAGGGATTATAGATGACCATGAATCTATTCGGGATTCATATAAACAGGCCATTGAACAAAACGAACGGTTTGAGGTAATCGGAGGATTGGCATCGGCAGCTTTAGCGGATATTTGGTGTGCTAAAAACAAACCGGATGTGCTTTTGATGGATATTTGTACGGAAGGAGAGACTTCCGGTCTTGATGCAACCAAAATGGTTAAACAAAGTTTTCCAAATATAAAAATCATTGTTATGACAGGTTTTGATGAAATTTCTTATATTCCTCGTGCCAAGGAGGTTGGAGCAGACGGTTTTGTTTATAAGAGCAGAAGTTTTGAATATATGCTGTATGTGATTGACAGTGTTTTGAACGGAGAAAAAATATTTCCCGAACCGAGAGAAATTGTTGTTCCGGAGGGGCTTGCTCCGCTTAGCGAGCGTGAGATGATTATTTTGAGACTCTTATGTAAAAATTATTCCAGAACAGAGATTGCAGAGGAGCTGTATATCAGTGAGCATACTGTCAAACGGCATTTGTCAAACATGTTGGAAAAAACAGGATTTCATAGTGTGATGTCTTTGGTAATTCACATGATTTCAAATGGATGGATTAATCCGAATGTATAGGATTTTTGTTTTTCTCTTTCGTAAATAAAGCTGCTATAAATAGTGTGTGAAAGAAATGCGTTTCGATATTTTTCAAGGCTCTTTGAGATATTTATTTCACTTTCCCTTGCAAATAGTAAAGCGTTTTTAGGTGTGTCCTAAAACCGAACAGCGAAGTAGATTTACTTACAAATGAAACGGTAAAAAACAGCACTTGTATAGTGTGGTTAATATCCACCGTTTCATCAGGTGTTCGTGTTATTTGAAATGAAACTAACCATAGTTGTAGTTCATGACAAATATATTCTTTTAAAAAATGGCCCAAATGGGCCATTTAAAATTTTAAATGAATAGTGTAAAATTTTAGATAGAAAGAAAAAATTTCGATTTTGAAAAGGAGGTGGCAATTTTGCAAAAAGTGCTTTTAGCAATGCAGAGAAAGATTTTGGCACAGTCATTGAGAAGTGCTTTACAGGCAAGCGGAAAGTTTGAAGTATATCTCGAAGCTTTTAATAAAAATGTACTCCTTGCCGCCTTAAAGTTTGGTGCAAATATCATACTGATAGAAATTCCTGAAAGCGGAGTGGAACCTGCAAAAGAAAAGTTGAATTTGTGTAGGGAAATTCGGAAAGCTATACCGGAGAGCAAGTTGTTTATGTTGTGTCCGGAATATAGTGAGGAGAGTAAAAATCTTGTGGTAGATGCAAAAAAACATGGAGAGATTGAAGACTTTATCTTTTATGATACCAGTTTGGAGTATTTTGTGAAAAAATTGGAATCAATGTGTTAAGAAATTTTTTGGGTTGGAAGCTGCTACATATTGGAAAAGCAGCTCAAAATAAAAATTATGAATGGAGGAGAAAGTATGAAAAAGTATGAAATTATTGGTGGAAGTTTGCCGGCAGTTGTATGTGAATTGGCAGCAGGAGAATCGGTTATTACCGAAAAAGGAAGTATGAGTTGGATGAGTTCCAATATGAAAATGGAAACGACGTCCGGTGGTGGAGTGAAAAAAATGCTCGGCAGAATGATGTCGGGAGACAGTGCCTTCCAAAATAGATTTACCGCAGAGGGTGGAGATGGAATGATAGCATTTGCTTCCAGTTTTCCGGGAGCAATTCGTGCACTTGAAATCGGACCGGGGAAATCCATGATTGTGCAAAAAGCGGCATTCTTGGCATCTGAACCGACGGTTGAGCTTTCCATGTTTTTCCAAAAGAAATTAGGAAAAGGAATGTTTGGCGGAGAAGGTTTCATCATGCAAAAATTAAGTGGAAGTGGGCTTGCATTTGTTGAAATTGACGGTTATGCAGTAGAATATGATTTAGCAGCGGGTCAAGAAATGATTTTGGATACCGGTTATTTGGCAGCGATGGAAGAAACTTGCACAATGGATATCGTAATGAATAAGGGTGTAAAAAATATTCTTTTTGGTGGAGAAGGATTGTTTAACACAGTAGTAAAGGGACCGGGAAAGGTAATTATTCAAACTATGCCGCTTAGCAATGTTGCAGGAATTTTGATGCCTTTCTTCCAAGATGCGGCGAAGAAATAATCCATTCAAATTTTGGGAAATAGCAAAGAAAAAGAGGAAAGTATTCCATATGGGAGAAGGAAGTTCTTCCGTATGGGATATTTGAAAAAACGAGATTGGAATTTCGTAGAGTAAATTTGTTTGAACGGAAAACAGGAATAGAAAATAAATGGGAAATAGAGTACCCAAACTTTGCGAGAAATGGGAAAAAATTTATTAAGCATATGAAAATGAGTTTTTTAGTTCAAAATATTCAAAATAAATGCTATAATAAATTTACACAATTCTTCTGTAAGGATGTTAATGGAAGGGCAGTGTTGAAAGGATATTGTGAAGTTTGGGTACATAAAGTTTAAAAATTTTTGCATGAAAACAGTATCAAAAATTAGAAAGAGAAATCGGAAGGGGAGTACATATGAGTACGTTACAAGAGTACAAATGTCCTGCCTGTGGTGGCGCAATTCATTTTGACAGCGGAATTCAAAAAATGAAGTGTCCTTACTGTGAGTCTGAGTTCGATATGGAAGCGTTGAGACAGCATGACGAGATATTGAATAAAGAACAGGAAAGTACGATGCAATGGGAAGAAACTGCCGGAGGGCAATGGCAGGACGGCGAAACGGATGATATGAGAACTTACATTTGCAATTCTTGTGCCGGAGAAATTGTAGGAGATGTGAATATGGCGGCTACAAGTTGTCCGTATTGTGGAAATCCTGTTGTTATGATGAATCAATTTTCGGGAATGTTGCGTCCGGATTATATCATACCGTTTCAATTTGATAAGGAGAAAGCAAAGCAGGCACTCAAAAATCATGTGAAGGGAAAAAGGCTTCTGCCGAAAGTGTTTAAAGACGAAAATCACATTGATGAAATCAAAGGAATTTATGTTCCGTTTTGGTTGTTTGATGCGGATGCGAATGCGGATATTCATTACAAAATTACTCGAGTAAGTATTACGGAAACATCTGATTACGAATATATCGACACGAGATATTTTGCGGCACACAGAGCGGGAAGTATTTGCTTTAATAAGGTTCCGGTTGACGGTTCTTCCAAGATGGCAGATGATTTAATGGAGTCTATTGAGCCGTATGATTTTAAGAAAGCGGTTGATTTTCAAACGGCATATTTGGCAGGCTATGTAGCCGACAAATATGATGTGGATGAGAAACAAAGTGTCAGTCGGGCAAATGACAGAATTAAAAAAAGTACGGAGACGGTATTCAAAAATACCATTAAAAATGCCGATACGATACAGGTAGAACATTCCGATATCAATCTTTTAAATAGTAAAGCGAAGTATGCGCTCTATCCCGTTTGGCTTTTGAATACGACGTGGAGAGGGCAACAGTATACGTTTGCGATGAATGGACAGACCGGAAAATTTGTGGGCGATTTGCCGATGGATAAAGGCTTGTACTGGAAGTATTTTGGAATTTATATGAGCAGTATTTCCGTAATTGCATTTTTGATTATGTATCTGATAAAGATGATATAGGAGGGGAATTGTATGAAGAAGAAATTATTTGCACTTTTGTTCGCACAACTTCTTTTCCTAATCGGAATTATTCCTATTCATGCACAGGCACCGAGATTGTCTGATGAATCAGGGCTTTTGAGCAGTACAGAGCAAGAGATGTTATTGAAAAAATTGGATAATATCAGCAACACTTATGGAGTAGATGTTGCTGTTTTAACTGTGGATGCGCTTGGAAATAAGACAGCTACGGAGTATGCGGACGACTATTATGATGAAAACGGTTTTGCCGAAGATGGAATTTTACTTCTTTTGAGTATGAAAGAGCGAGATTGGGCGATTTTGACCAAAGGATTTGCGATTGGAGCTTTTACCGACCGAGGACAGGTTGTAATTATGAATTCAGTTCTTCCGTACTTTGGAGAGGACGATTATTACAGCGGGTTTGAAGAATTTGTAACACAATGTGATGATTTTATCGAGGCGGCGAAAAACGGAAATCCACGTTATAGCGGAGATGAGGAAGAAAAAGGAATGGGCATTCCGATGGGGATTTTAATATCTTTGATCATCGGAGCGGGCTCGGCATTTACATTTAACGCAGTGTCCAAGAGCCAATTAAAGAGTGTGCATTATCAAGCGGCGGCAGGTAATTATGTGAAAGAAGGCAGCATAAATCTAACAGTAAAAACGGAGCAATTTTTATACAATCAAGTTGTTACCAGAGCAAAACCGAAAGATAATGAGGGATCGGGCGGAAGCAGTACCCATGTGAGTTCATCGGGAAGTAGACATGGAGGTTCTTCCGGCAAGTTTTAGAAGCGAAGAGAAGTTTTTACAACTCTTATGTGTGTTTGGGAGAATACTTATTCAATAGAATTGTTCTTCGAAAATCAAAGCAAAATGAATTGATTGGTTTAATATGGTTATGGATTGCCTATTTCAATCCAAATATAAAAAAGGAGAGTTGGATATGGGACTTATTAAAGCAGCAGTTGATGCAGTAGGCGGAGTAATGGCGGAGCAATGGAAAGAGTATTTTTATTGTGAAGCGTTGCCGGCGGACATTTTGGTAAAGAAAGGACAAAAAAAAATCACCGAGCGTTCGTCAAATACAAAAGGAAGCGATAATATTATTTCGAACGGTTCTGTAATTGCAGTTGCAGATGGGCAATGTATGATTATCGTGGATCAAGGTAAGGTAGTTGATATTTGTGCAGAACCGGGACAATATACTTATGATATGTCAACAGAGCCTTCTGTTTTTTCCGGAGATTTAAGCCAAAACATTCCGGAAATATTGAAGAATATAGGGAAACGTTTTACTTTTGGAGGAGAACCGCCAAAGGATCAAAGAGTGTATTATTTTAACACGAAGGAAGTAATCGGAAATAAATACGGAACGCCTTCTCCGGTACCTTTTCGTGTGGTAGATAACAATGTAGGCTTGGATTTGGATATTGCCATTCGTTGTTTTGGAGAATACAGCTATCGTGTTACAAATCCGATTTTATTTTATACCAATGTTTGTGGAAATGTCAGTGAAGCATATGATAGAAGCGAGATTGACGGGCAATTAAAAACGGAACTTTTAACTGCTCTTCAACCTGCTTTTGCAAAAATTTCGGAAATGGGAATACGTTATTCCGCATTGCCGGGTCATACTTTGGAATTAGCAGATGCTTTAAATGAAGTACTGTCAAAAAAATGGAGTGAACTTCGTGGAGTAGAAATCGTGTCTTTCGGTGTTTCCAGCGTAAAAGCATCCGAAGAAGATGAAGCGATGATTAAAGAAATGCAAAGAAATGCAGCATTTCGTAATCCGACTATGGCAGCGGCGCACTTGGTTGGAGCACAAGCGGCAGCTATGCAAGCAGCGGCAAAAAATGAAGGTGCAGGCTCAGCGATGGCATTTATGGGCATGAATATGGCAGGCAATGCAGGCGGCATGAATGCGCAAAATCTGTTTGCTATGGGGCAACAACAACCGATGGCACAGCAACAACAAGCGCCTGTGCAACAACCGACACCGACAGGAGATGTATGGACATGTGGTTGCGGTACTGCCAGTAATACAGCGAAATTTTGTATGGAATGTGGAAAACCCAGACCAATTCCTGCAGAAGGATGGACTTGTAATTGTGGAGTAACCAATAAAGGAAAGTTCTGTATGGAATGTGGTCAGCCGAAACCGGCAGGCATTCCTCAATATAAGTGTGACAAATGTGGATGGGAACCGAAGGATACGACCAATCCGCCGAAATTCTGCCCGGAATGCGGAGATCCGTTTGATGATGGAGATTTGTTGTAGAGGAGAAAATTATGTTTATAAATGAAACAGTTCTATCAAAACAAAAGTCATCGGCTAAAAGACAAATTATTATCGGAACGGTTTTAAGTGTATTTTTTCTGTTTGGAATCATAGGAGGACTGACCGGAGATGAAGAATTGAAGAAAGGTTTCTCTGTATATATCTTATTTTTGATTCCTTCGGCATATCTGTTATTTTTGGGGATACGAAAAATGAAATTATTGGATGTATCCGTAATATATAACGAAATATTTAAAGCGGATTTAGATGGGGAGATATCCATTTCAGAACTTTCTTCAAAAATGAGGACAAGTCAAAATGTTGTTATAAAAGAAATGAGATATTTATTGAAAAAACAAATTTTTAATAATTGTTCATTAGAGTTTGGAAACAATTCGAGCGTTATTTTGTCTAAAGCTGTTGCAAAGAAAAAAGGTTCTTCTATGGTAGATGTTGTCATGTGTGAAAGCTGTGGGGCGAAAAATACAATAAGACATGGATTTGCAGGCAAATGTGAATATTGCGGTTCGGCTTTATTAAGAAAATCATAGAGCATGGTCCTTAAAAAATGAAATCCGATATGTAAATTCGAAGGTAGAAGAACGAGAATATATCAGTTGCTAAGGTAGAAAAATCTTATATTTTTAAGAGAATATCATTGTTTGCAATAGAATTAGTGCAAAATCTAATTTTTTGCAGGACACATGAAGGAGGAAGTTATACGGGTTTATTTGATAAAAAATATTGTGATATTTGTGGGGAAAAAATCAAACTTTTGGGAAATCGCAAGCTTGATGACGGAAATCTTTGTAAGGAGTGTGCAAAGGGACTTTCCCCATGGTTTGAAGAACGCCGACATTCCACAGTTGAACAGATAAAAGAACAGTTGGAATATCGG
>JBGZJG010000120.1:0-5023 GCA_041848665.1 Filifactor sp. | reverse complement strand
TAAAATAATAGATTTCAAAAAATATACAATCTTTTTTATCCCGTATCTATTCTTTACTTGTAAGCTAAAGTAAATACGAAACACTATATAAAATATGGTATCTCGTATTAATTGCCAAAGATATGGGAAAAAGGATACCTCATAGAACGTTGATTTTATAATATCTTTAACGGGTGTTTCGTATCAATCAAAAATTAATGATTTTATACTTTATTTCCGTTTTGAGAATTTTTGTGACATCTTATCAAATTTTAAGGAGGACTGTTATGAGTGCTATAACACAACTGCAAGAATGGATACGTAATTCTGAAAATATTGTTTTCTTTGGAGGGGCGGGAGTATCTACGGAAAGCAATATTCCTGACTTCAGAAGTTCAGCGGGGCTGTACTCCACATCATTTGGAAATTTTTCCGCTGAAACCGTTTTGAGCAGAAGCTTTTTTGATAAACATACGCATGAATTCTACGAATTTTATCGTCAAAAAATGATTTATCCCGATGCACAGCCAAATAAAGCACACAAGGCTTTAACAAAACTGGAACAGGAAAAAAAATTGAAAGCGATTATTACACAAAATATTGATGGTCTTCATCAAATGGCAGGCTCAAAGAATGTTTTGGAGCTCCATGGGAGCATCCTAAAAAATCGCTGTATGTCCTGCGGAGAAAAGTATAATTTGGACTATATTTTCCATAAAAACGGAATTCCTTACTGCAAAAAATGTCACGGCATCATAAAGCCTGAAGTAACTTTATATGAAGAAGCTCTCAATATGTCCGTTTTTGAAACGGCAATTGACTTTATAACAAAGGCGGATGTGTTTATCGTTGCAGGAACTTCCCTCGTTGTTTATCCTGCTGCTTCACTCACAAGATATTACCGAGGAAATAAATTGGTGTTAATCAATCGTGATGCTACTTCTTATGACAAATATGCAAATCTTTTATTTCATGAAAGTATTGGAGAAGTTTTAAGCGAGGCGATACAATAATATTAGTAGAAAATATAAACTGCCATTCTATAAAAAAGCTATCTTACACTGAATGAAATTTCAAATGAAGTGTAAGATAGCTTTTCTATTCTGTATTTATACTAATATCTGATTAAACGGTTGCTATTAACCGCCCTTTTTTTACCATGGAAAACCCTGTCTATAAAAATCTTGTTGTTTCAAATCAAAATACCATTTAAATTGTATTTTCGACATTGCTGTAAAACTTCATTAAAAAACGAACTATTTTTCTTCAATTAAATGTCTGCTGTTATAGATATATTCCGCTCCGGAGTATATCGTTGCGATTAAAGCCAAATACATCACTGCTCTCCCAAAAGGATGGTTCAATAATAAAAGTATCGTTCCTATCATTTGTGTAACGGTTTTTATCTTACCTGCCTGCCCTGCCGCAATAACTGTTCCCTGACTTGCTGCAATCGCACGCAATATACTGATTGCATATTCTCTGGAAATAATGACCACAACAAGCCATGCTTCCATTCTTCCTATTTGTACCAAATATACCATTGCTGCCGCAACTAATACCTTATCGGCTAAAGGATCCATAAACTTTCCAAAATCCGTTACCAAATGATATTTTCTTGCTAAATATCCATCTAAAAAATCCGTTGCAGATGCGATGCAATAAATAACGGTAGCATATACATACACTTGCTGTTGCCTTTCCAAATATGCAACTACAAAAAAAACAGGCACCAATAAAAAACGCAATACGGTCAATTTATTCGGTGTATTCATCCGAAATGCCTCCAATCAAATCATATTCCATAAAATCATTTATTTTTACAGGAACAAAGCTGCCGATTTCCAATTCTTGTTTTGTATAGACATAGACAATACCGTCTATCTCTACCATATCCGCCAAAGTTCTTCCGGTATATACCCCTTTTTCAACCTCTTCTTCAATAAGGACAAGAAGCTCTTTTCCCAAAAATCTTTCATTTCGTTCCCATGAAATTTTTTGCTGAATATCCATTATTTCAGATTGACGTTGCAATTTTATATCTTCTGAAATTTGATTTTTCATTTTTGCAGCCGGCGTTCCTTCTTCTGCAGAAAAGGCAAACACGCCCAAACGGTCAAATTTCACTTCTTTAACAAATTCTTTTAATTCATTAAATTCTTCTTCCGTTTCTCCCGGAAATCCCACGATAAGGGTTGTTCTAAGTGTAGCATTCGGAAGTTCCTCTCGTATTTGATTTATTTTATCCAAAAGTTCACACTTTGTCGTATGACGGTTCATTCGTTTTAAAACAGCATCCGAACAATGCTGTATCGGCATATCAAAGTATGGCAAAATATGCTTTCCGTTTTTGACAGCAGCAATAAATTCCTCATCAATATCTTCAGGATAGGAATAAAGTACTCTAATCCATTCAAAGCCTTGAATTTCATCTAATTTCGCAAGCAAATTCCCTAAGATTTTTTTTCCGTACAAATCCATACCGTACTTGGTTGTATCCTGTGCAATCACAATTAATTCTTTCACACCATTCTCTGCTAAATTCCGTGCTTCCTCTAAAATATCTTCTTCCTTTCTGCTTCTGTATTCTCCTCTTAATTTCGGAATAATACAATAGGTACACAGATTATTGCAGCCTTCTGCAATCTTTAGATAAGCATAATACTCCTCCGTTAATTGCGTTCTTTTGATATCTTCGGAAAAAGAAAGGTTGATGTCATCCAACAGCATTTCTCTTTTACCTTCTGAACTTAATCGAATAGCGCTCATAATTTGTGGAAAACTTGTCGTTCCCAAAATAAAATCTATCTCCGGAATTTCCTTCATTAATTCAGAGGAGTACCTTTGTGCCAAACAGCCTGTCACAATAAGCTTTTGCAGTTTCCCAACTTCTTTATACTTTGCTAAAGATAAAATTTCTTCTATGGACTCCTGTTTCGCACTTTCAATAAATCCGCAAGTATTTACAATTCCTATTTCTGCCTCTTCCATATCAAAAGTTTGGCTCAATCCTTCTTCTTCAATAATCCCTATCATCATTTCAGAATCTACTTGATTTTTTGCACATCCCATTGTTGTAATAAAAACTTTATTCCAATCCTTCCCCATCTACCGTTCTCCCTGTAATTTCATCTTTATTAATCAATACATTTCGTGGTCTTACACCATCACTTTGTGCCACAACCCCATTTTCTTCCATACAGTCAATAATACGTGACGCTCGATTATATCCGATACGAAATTTTCTCTGTACGAGAGAAGTCGATATTTTCCCCTGTTCTATTGCAAATGAGACAACCTCGTCATAAAGAGAATCTGTACCTTCTTTTTCTTCTTGAAACTGTATCTTTTCTTCAATCAAAGAAAGTGTGTCACTCGTTTCTATTTCTTTGCTGATATTCTGTTCATTGATAAATGTTACAATATTTCCTACTTCTTTTTCCGAAATAAATGCTCCTTGTACACGAAGAGGCTTGCTCATTCCGATCGGATAATACAACATATCTCCCTTTCCAAGCAATTTTTCCGCTCCTCCAATATCCAAAATAGTTCTGGAATCCGTTTGTGAAGATACGGCAAATGCAATCCGTGAAGGAATATTCGCTTTAATCAATCCGGTAATTACATCAACCGAGGGACGTTGTGTCGCAATCACCAAATGAATTCCGCATGCTCTTGCCATTTGTGCCAACCGACAAATAGAGTCCTCCACTTCTTTCGGACTGACTAACATCAAATCTGCAAGCTCATCTACAATAATTACGATACTTGACATTTTGTCTTCCGGCATTTTATGATTATATCCGTTAATGTCCTTTACCTTATTTTCCGCAAAGATCTTATAGCGTTTATTCATCTCATCAACTGCCCAACTAAGTGCATAAGGCGCTTTTTTCATATCCGTTACTACGGGCATCATAAGATGCGGAATACCATTATATATTGAAAGCTCCACCATTTTAGGGTCAATCATAATAAATTTTACCTCATCGGGTTTTGCATGATATAAGATACTACAAATCAAAGTATTGATACATACGCTCTTTCCCGAACCGGTAGAACCGGCAACAAGCAAATGTGGCATTTTGGATAAATCGGAAATCTGTGTCTTTCCGGCAACATCTTTCCCCAAAACAAATGAAACCTTGGATGCAATTTGTCGAAATTCTTTGTCGGAAACCACGCTCTTGAAACCTACCATTTCGGAAACTTCATTGGAAACTTCAATTCCAATTAATGATTTTCCGGGAATAGGTGCCTCTATACGAATGGATTGTGCCGCTAATGCCAAAGATAAATCATCCGATAAATTTAAAATCTTGGAGACCTTAGTTCCTGCTTGCGGTTGAAGTTCATATCGTGTAATAGTAGGTCCTGTGGAAACATTAACCACCTTTGCCTCAACCGCAAAAATTTTCAACGTATCCTCCACAAGCTTTGCATTCTTCTCCACCATATTATTTGCCGACGCATTTCTCTTATGTTCATCCAAAAGCCAATACGGCGGCAAAATATATTCCGCCCTCTCTTCCGTTTCTTTATTGTTGCTTGAAGGCTCTTGCATAGATAAGCTGATTTTAGCATCCTCTTTCAAACTGACATTTTCCTCTTTCGGCAAAATACCTTCTGTCTTAATCGTATTTTTGCTGTCATTTTTTTTCGAATTGCTCTGATGCGCTTGATTACCTGCAACATCCTCCCCCTCTTGACAAATGAATTGATCAAGGTTTTCCGTCTTTTTCTTTGTCATCACAAGTTCATTTAAATCGTTGTACTCAAAAGAATGACTTGAAGTAGGTTGTAAATGAAAATCGTCAACATCATTGCAAGCATCCGACCAGTGTGTAGCCTTAATAGAGGATGTAGTTTTTTCAGAAGAAGAAACTTCGCTATCACTTTGATTTTCTCCCACTTCTTCTTTTTCTTATGTTGAGAAATTTTCTTCATCAAAGAAAATATCAAATAAGTTCCTTTTTCGTTCTTCCCGGGTATAAGATTCTTTATTCAAGGGTTTCAAGGAATAATTTTTTTTCAAAATATCCTC
>JBGZJG010000119.1:0-19780 GCA_041848665.1 Filifactor sp. | reverse complement strand
TGGCCTTAATCCTCTTTTATATCTTCTCCAAAATAGTGCATAATTTTTTGTAGGGAGGATACATGCCTATACAATGAAACATGGGGGTATGTATGTAAAATGATAACCACACGTTCATGAACGTGTGGTTATCTCTTCATTCAAATAAATTATACTATCTGCCGGCTATCTTTTATATCTGATGATACGAAATTACTGTTTCCTCTGTATCATATGCAATTTAATAATAGGAATTTACATAACTGTCGATGACGGATTTTTGATTTCCTCTCTCAAAAAGCCCCATCTGTTCCAACCTGCTCTGCAACATTGGATTGGCAGAGTGAAATACGGAAGAAACCTCCCCTTCCAAAACCACTTCAAACAATTTATGCTTAAGATACTTGGAATGAACACGAATATAATATGCCCTTATTCCTATTCCGTCCGTTAAGTACAATACACGAAATATGCTCTCGTCTTTTTTACGATACAAATACTGTACCTTGTCAAAATATTCTTTGACTTTCTCAGGATGCTTATTCTTTTCCTCCAACTCCTTTGCAAGCATATTAAAATACTTGCCGCACATATTATAGTATTGGTAATTATACACTGCCTTCCATAAATTATCGACTTTTTGAAACGGTTGTTTTCCCAACTGTTTCAAAAAGAAATAATTTTCCTCAATATATTCTTTTTTTGTAATATCTCCTTGATAAAATTTTAAATTCAATGCATTTTTATTTTCAAAGAAACGTTCAAAAAAATTTTCAATATATGCCATTACAAACACCTTTTTCTGTTTATCATAATGAGTACGCTCTATTTCTTTTTAGCTGAAAAATCCAGAAATGTATTATTTTTTGAAACCACTGAATTTTTGATTAGACTTCAAGTTTTTCCAACGCTTCATCTTCCTTTATCAAAAGCAATCCTAAAATGGCAATTGCCGCCCCCACCATTTTTATAGGTTTCATCACTTCGCCCAAGAAAATAAAGCTGAATAAAAAGGTTGCTATCGGAATGAAGTTTATCATCATAGCCGAAATTCCAACTCCCAAATTTTCGATTGAAACAGCATAGAGCCATGTACACATTGCCGAACAAAAAATTGCTAAAAATAAGAAGTGCAGAATAATGGACAGTGTTATCTTATCCGGATAAATCGTTTCGATCCCAAGAGACGGTATAAAACCCAACATTCCTATCATACACTGATAAAATGCCATAACCAATCCATTGTACTTGCCAAGTAATGTTTTTGCAGTAATCAGATAACCCGCCCAACTGATTGTTGAAAGCAAAATAAATAAATATCCTATTTTATTTTCAGTAAAGCCGACTCCTCCAATAACCAAATAAATCCCAACGATTGAAATAGCGGCACTGACCACATTTCGGAGCAATATTTTCTGTTTCAAAAAAATCCGATTGGCAATTAATGCACTAATTGGCGTCATAGAACCCAAAACAGCCGCTTCATTTGCTCCGATGCGCATAATCCCATTGCTTTCAAAATAAAAATACAATGTTGTACCGAACAAAGATACTGCAATTAATTTTGGAATATCCTTTTTTTCAATTTTGAAAGATTGTTTGTTTGCCTTTACCAAAATTCCCAAAATAATCGTCGCTACGATATACCGAAAAAAGGATAAATACGAAGGCCCCATTGCTTTCAAACAAATTTCTATGCTAACAAATGACGCCCCCCATGCAAAGCATGTACATACGAGTAAAAACATTGAACCCCACTTTTTACTGTCTTTTATCATATTTATTTCATCCTCCAAATATTCAATTTTCATAAACAAGATAGAACTCGTCTTGTCCGTTCATGCAAAAAATATCATTCCATTTTTCGGTATCAAATCTTGTTGACCTCCACAAATCGTTCCAAATCGAAAACCAAGCACATGATTTTCTTAACTGAATTTATGCTTTTAATAGTACGACTCGTTTGCATATGTTCTACCTTGTTTTCTCAAAAAATTTATATCCTCCAAAAATACGTCTACAAAATAAATTCTTCTATTTTTAGGCACTCCAAAATCATTCCGTTTTTTCCGATGCCAAAGCTTCGTCCTCTTTAATCATCAAAAGTCCCAAAATTGCGATCACTGCTCCTGCTAATTTCATGGGTGCCAACACTTCTCCCAACAGTACAAAGCTGAACAAAAAGGTTGCTACCGGTATAAAATTCAGCATCATGGCGGAAATGCCGACTCCCAATCTTTCAATAGAGAGCGTATAAAACCATGTACAAAGTGCTGAACAACATAGTGCCAAAAAAATAAAATGAGCCAAAATTTCCGGTGTAATCTTGCTCAGATAAAAATAATCCATTCCAAGTGTCGGTAAAAATCCTGCTGTTCCTATGATGCATTGATAAAATGTGATAACCATGCCGTCATACTTATCTGACAGAGGCTTTGTCAATATCATATACAATACCCAACTTGCGGATGCCGACAACATATACAAATATCCTACCTTATTGTTGCTGAATTCCACTCCTCCGACAACCAAATAAATTCCGCATAGAGAAATAACGGCACTGACCATATTACGAGGTAATATTCTCTGTTTCAAAAACAAACGGTTTGCAACCAATGCAATAATCGGCATCATTGCAACCAAAATTGCAGCTTCATTTGCCCCAATTCTCATAATCCCGTTATTTTCACAATAAAAATATACTGTTATACTGAATATTGCAGTCAAAAACAGTTTCATATAATCTTCTTTTGCAACTTTTAGTGATTTCTTCTGACATTTCAATGCCAAAAATAAAAAAAAGGCAGCAAACAAATATCGAAAAAACGGAAGGTATGATGGACCCATTGCCGAAAGACAAATTTGTATACTGACATAGGAGCCACCCCATGCAAAACAAGTAAACAGCAACATAAACCATGCCGCCAATTTTTTCCTGTCTGTTGTTCCCATGTATACACTTTCCTTTCGTTAACTGTTTCTTTCCTTATTCTTTATCAAAAAAAATTATCCTTTGAAAACCATTTCTCCCTACCCAAATAGAAAAATTCTTTTATTCGGATAGGCTATTTTATCACAAAGTTAATCCTGTCATTTTCTTTTCATGTATTTTATAGCAATTATTTTGAAAGCTTTTGACACATAAATAACGTCGGTGCCATTTCATTTTGGTTAAGCGGATTGATATTAATTACCTTGTACTTTTTGGAATCCAAACTTTGAAAAAAAGAACGAATGATTTGATGTTCCCTGCCTCTGTCTTGTCCCAAATAACTCACAATCGACAACAAACCGTTCACATTTAGCAGTTTTAATGATTTATAGAGACAAATTAAAGTACTTGGTGGCTGCGTCATAATTTTATGATCAAAATTAGGCAAATATCCCAGATTTCCAAAAATAAAATCTGCCTGCTCCACATATTTGTCAATATTTACATGACTGTCCAAAACAAACTGCACTTTACCATAATCTTCCGGCAACACTTCTCTTTTCAATCGCTCTTTTGAAGCATCAATCGCCTGTTGCTGAATATCAATCGCAATCAACTTTTCGTCGATATACGGCAAAAATTTCTGCACATCCAAACCATTTCCCAACGTAATATCTACTGCAATTTTAACATCAGGCATATAGTTTTCACAAATTAACAAAGAAATGTCATTGAGGTTTGTGATATGTTTCATTTTTCTTTCCTTTCCCCTGAAATCAACTTGGTCTCTTCTTCTTTTTCCGTCAACAGCAAAATTGCCATCCATATCGTACCGCAAACTACATAAATATCCGCAACATTGAACACATATATCCAAATACCTCTAAAATCAATAAAATCCACAACATATCCACGCATAATCCGGTCAATTAAATTTCCGATTGCTCCTGCGATAATCAACATTCCCACAATATTCAGCGCTCTTTTTCCCTTGTTTTTTTGCAAATACAAAATCATGACTCCGACTATCAAAAAAGTGACAACGGAAAAAAATATTTTTTGCCCTTGCAAAAGTCCAAAAGCTGCCCCTCTGTTTTCCAAATACGTAAAATTTAAGAAACCCGAAAAAATTTCCACGGATTGTCTCGCCTTTAGCCAATCAACCGCCCATGATTTCGTTGCCTGATCTAAGGCAATCAACATCACGCATACAATGCTATACCACATACATTTCCTCTTTTCTGTCTACACACGAGGCAAAAAACCGATTTTCTTATGCACCTTACGAAGTGTTTTACACGCAATTTCTCTTGCCCGTTGTGCCCCTTCTCCATAAACTTTTTCCAAATAAGCTTTATCTTTCAACAATTCCTCTGTTTTTTCCCGAATAGGTCGAAGTCCCTGTGCAACAACTTCTGCCGTATCTTGCTTAAATTCCCCGTATCCTTTTCCTTCATATCGAGCTACGATTGCATCAATTTCTTCACCTGTAAATTTGCTGTATATTTCAAGTAAGTTTTTTACTCCCGGTTGATTATCACTATATCGAACGACTCCCTCGGAATCGGTTACAGCACGCTTAATCTTTTTCACAATAACATCCTGCGTATCCAAGAGCGAAATAAATCCATTCTCATTACTGTCGGACTTACTCATTTTTTTTGTCGGCTCCTGCAAACTCATAA
This sequence comes from Filifactor sp., assembly GCA_041848665.1. GTDB lineage: Bacteria > Bacillota > Clostridia > Peptostreptococcales > Filifactoraceae > Filifactor. The sequence continues at coordinate 15,184 of JBGZJG010000119.1, read as the reverse complement.
CCCTTGCCGCCAACTTGGGAAAATAACCTTCCGGTACAATAAATGTATTCGAATATCTTCCGTTAAATCTTGCAGCAAGATCTCTTGCCAACTCCAAATGCTGTTTTTGATCCGCTCCAACCGGAACCAAATCCGTATTGTAAAGTAAAATATCAGATGCCATCAAAACAGGATATGTAAACAATCCCGCATTTAAATTCTCAGCATTTTTTCTGGATTTTTCCTTATATTGTGTCATACGATTGAGCTCACCTATATAAGTCATGGTATTTAACACCCAATTTAATTCTGCATGTTCGGGAACATGTGATTGAATAAAAATAATGCTTTTTTGCGGATCAATTCCCACAGCCAAATACTGTGCCAATAACAACAACGCATTCTCACGCAAATCCTTTGGTACCTGCGGCACCGTAATAGCGTGCATATCTACAATGGAAAACAAACATTCATACTCATCCTGTAACCCTATCCAATTTGACAATGAACCCAAATAATTTCCCAATGTGATTCTGCCGGATGGTTGTATCCCGCTAAAAAGTCTTTTCTTTTCCACAACAAATACCTCTCAATCTTCCTGATTTTTTATAATAATTCCGTGTAATGAAACTGTTCGATTTCATTCGCATATTCTTTCCTATTGAAATAAAAGTTTTACAAATTATAAAACAGCAAACGTTTCTTTTTATTTTGACTTTATTATATCATATTTTTGTGAGTCTAATAAGTATAACCTCACATTTTATCCCTTTTCTTCAAGGAAAAATATCTTTTTGTCATCAAATTCCTTTTTCCACAAAAAACAATTCAATTTCTTTCAATCACTTTTCTTTCATTTAAAATAGACTTTTTCTCAAAAAAACTTGCTGAAATTAAGAATCAGCAAGCTTTTTTCTAAATATTTATCTTCTAAAATTAAATAACGGGTAAAATTCATCTTCTATGAGACATGCATCTTTACGATAACCATCGGTAAAATCGGAATACACCTGAAGAATATTCTAATCTTCCGTTTTTTCAGAATTTGACAACAAATAGAATAAACATGAAAAAATTTTTCTGTATGCTATTTCATTTATGCTGCCCGAACGTCTTCTTTAACCATTCAAACACACCTCACAAATTATTCCGATGTTATTGTAGCAACATGGATTTTTTTCATTATGCAATATCTTTTTCCTGTTTTTTACATGGAATTTCCGATTTCAAAAATTGTAGTTCTTCTTCTACCTCTTTAGGAAGTTCTTCTCTACTTCCCGCCATGCCTTTGACAAATTCCATTCGATATTCCAAAGCATTTTCCCACATTTGAGCATAGGACGGTTCACACATATCAGGTACGAAGCCTTCTACCTGTGCATATTCAATATCGGAAAATTCTCCAAGTTTTTTAAATTGCAAACTGCCATCCACTATCTTTTCAAGCAAGGACAAGGTTACTTCTTTTGGAATTTTCTTATCTCCAAAGCTACCTGTATTCAAAATATAGCAATCCGTTGTTCCATCTTCAAACAAGGCTTTAAATTTTTCATAATCTTGTTTCAAAGGATATGTGCGAAATGGATTTGCATACGGTACAATTGCCAATTTTTCCATTTCTTCCTTGGTATCCAATCGTTCGGCTGTGGTTCTCTTTGTTGCCAAAGTTGCTCCGAACACCGATGCCAACACAGGGTTTTTTATCTTTACAATCGGCGGCATTGCGGAATCTCTCATCAGCCAAATAATTGAATTTACGGACTGTTCCACCTTATTAACTCTATTTTGGGTCCAAAGCTGTGACTTGATGGCACGTCCATTTCCATTTCTTATATCCTCGGTAACCAAAACAACTTTTCCGTCCTCATCTAACGTTGCTCCGCAATTTTGTACTGTAAGAAGATATTTATTCGCCTCATGTGCAATCGGATAATCCTGCGTCTTATCAAAATAAGACGGTTCTAAAGCAATTGTCGATTTATCTTTATCGGAAATAATAAATGCATCATCGTGCAAAATACTGATGTCGTACTTATCTTCGTGTCTGTCATGCGTTAAAGTCGATTTTCCCGAACCGGAAAGTCCAAAAAATGCAACCGTATATGATTTTTTCTCCAAATTGTATCTCTTTAAGCCACCGTGACATGAAACATATCCATTTCGATTTGCGTTTTCCCATGCCAAAGTAAGTGTTCCCTTTTTATGTTCTCCAAAATATCTCATTCCGCACAACAATAAACAATTATGCTGTGCATCAAACAATGCCAACCCTTCTTTATGTCCCCTCGCATAATAATCCGGTAAAGACAAAATATAAATATCGGTTTCTCCAATCTGTTTGGAAGATCGATACATTTCCTTATATTCTTCCGTAATCGTTTGAAAATTTAAAAGCCAATTATATAAAGTGTTTTCATATCCTTCTTGCACCAAAAGATGTGCTTTCAACATAAAATCTTTATCCAAGCCGATATATGCCTGTGCATGGTACAGCTTTTTATTCCGTGCATAAAATGCCGCCTCTCTTGCAATTCCGGCATATTCTTTTTCATCAACTCCCTGTTCTCCAATAAGAACCCTTGCCTTTGCATAACGCCCCGTAATTTCCCCATCATTAAACAGCAAAACATTTGCATTTTGTGGCAATCCTATTTTTTCCGGCTGATACACCGGCAAATCCGTTACCACCGTTCCCATAGAATTTTTGGCAAGTTCATATGCCTGCGCCAAGGAAGATATATGCTTCACATTGTTTCCAAAAAAAACTGTTTCAATCGTTGTTCTGATTGCTGAAAATTTAGTGTTCTCTTTTCGAATATCCTCTCTTTGAAACTTCTCTATCGTAGCCATAGCCGCCTCCCACAATACTTTTTACTAAATTATATAATGAAAAATACCCCTACAAAATTTTGAAACAAATTGAAAAATACCTTTTCCTTATTTTAATTATGATTTTATTATATCAAATTTTTGGATAAAAAAAAGTATTTTTGACATTTTTTCTGTCATTTTTTTGATTTATTTTTGTATTTTGCAATTATGCCATACTTATCTTTCATAATGCTACATTTGTTCGCATAAGTGCTACAAGAACATTAAAATTTAATTCTCAAAAAACTTGCTTTTGATTATTCTTTTGATTATTATGTATTCAATAGGGTATAGGACAAACAAGATAAACATTAATTTTACATTCTATTTCAACAAATACTGAAATAGGCTTATAAAAACTTTATTTTAGAAGGGGATATTCATATGAAACTATTAAAAGAATTTAAGGAATTTGCAATAAAAGGCAAAGTAATTGACTTAGCTGTCGGGGTTGTAATCGGTGGTGCATTTGGAAAAATTGTGGCTTCCCTTGTGGAAGATGTCATTATGCCGATTGTCGGAGCACTTATCGGCGGAATTGATTTCAGCTCTCTTGCAATTACCGTCGGACAGGCCAATATCAAATACGGGAACTTCATGCAACAAATTTTGAACTTCCTAATCATTGCCTTCTCTATCTTTATTTTTGTAAAAGCGATGAATGCTTTTCGTAAACAAGAAGAAGAGGCTCCTGTCGAACCAAGCAATGAAGAAAAATTGCTTGTCGAAATTCGTGATTTATTGAAAGAAAAAAAATAAATTATATTATCCGGTATACAAAAACCCCCTTTATTGAACTGCCTTCCAACGGTTAGATTTCTTGTCTAACTTTTGACGGTCGGTCCAATAAAGGGGGTTAAAAATTTTTAAGTCACATAAAAACTATTTTTTATGGCTCACTTCGATAAATATAGAATGTTTTTTCTACTTCGTGTTTTCCCATATCCAATGCCTTCACTTTAATTTCATTTTGTCCTATCTGCAACGGTACAATCATTTCTTTCTCAATTTGTACCCCTGCATTTTGAAAACTTAGATTCGTCAAATTTTTATGTGCAATCAAAGAATCGTTACGATACAAATTCAGTTTCAGTGAATTGTCTTGTGCCAAAACTTTAATAACCGCTTTGTCTAAATGCAATTCTCTTTCATAAATTCCGTAAGACAAAGAAGGTGAAATCGCATCATAAAACAGTCTTCGAACAATACTTCCCGTTTCACCGTTCTTGGTTATTACCTTAACTTGAATATTCGTATTGAAATCTTTGACGGGAACATCTATCAAAAACGGATAGCCTACCGCATTGTAATAAATCTGCTTTGCTTCTGCATAATAAATAGGCTTTGCTTGAAAATCATCTTTATTTCGTGTGATGATATCTCCGACTGCATAACCGTCTTTATCAATTAACTGTAATTCAAAACGTTCAATTTCATCATCTACCTTAATGTCTCCGATAAACCCATCTACTTTTACAGTTGCATTCGGTGCATTTTCTTCATTAAATACAGTAAGCAATTTCGGTGTTTTTATCCAAACGGTAGGATATTTATCTTTTGGATTGTTTGCATCAGATGTTTCTATTTCCTTATCACTATCTTCATCTTCTCTAATATTATCCTCATTTATATCGAAATCATCCATCTCATCATGATTATCTTCATTATGTTTATCCGTTTGTTCATCAACGTCTTTTATTTCTTCTCCCACATTTTTTTCCGGATTTTCGGTTTCTAAAAAGTCGCCCGTCTTTTCTTCACTGTCGGAAATCTCTTTCTCCGTTTCCAAAGAAGCATTTCCGGAAGGCAAATTGTCTTGTTCATATTGAATTTCTAACGACGAGTTTTGTTTTAAGTCGACAGCTATGCTGATGTTGTATTTCGAGGCATTGTATCCAAATCTTTTTCCTTCCGCGATATCAAAAAAATATGGACTTTTTTCAATCGGAATATTATTTCCATCTTCCTGATGAAGGAAAACTCCACTTACACTTTTTCCTTCTAACGGTTTGAAACTTCCTTCCAATATAGTTTTTCCACTTTTTAATGCAATGACGGAAGGTGTCGTTACAACAGTTGCCTGCTCATTATTTTTTATGGTCAATTTCTTGAAATCATCCATCACAACCTTTGATAAATCAAGCAGCACTTCTTTTTCTGTTTGTTTGAACGATCCTTCTTTTACTGCAATTGTAATGCCATAATTGGAATCGACCGGATCGAGTGTAAATTCGACAGTATTATCAACATATTTCAAATTATAGTTTTTAATTGCTTGCGAAAGTAACTGTCCGTCTTTAATAAAATCGGTAACATCTTTCAATTTCTTAATATAAAGCCTGTGTATATGAAATTTGTCATTTTGCAGCTTAATTTTTATCTCCGCCTTATTTCCGGTTAAATAAAAATTCGTTCCATTTAAGACTTCTCCATTTACTGTAATTTCAACATCGGAATATAAAGCTCCCATGAAACTCAACTCATGAAAATTACTGTCAATTCCCGTTTCCGTCTCCTTTGAACCCATATTTCCTACAAAGTCAAAGGCTGAAACCTTTAAATGACTGTTATCGCAAAAGAACGGTACTTCAAAATCGATTTTTTCTCCAAAGTAATTATTTCGATTTACAAAAATCCCAACATCTCTTCCCGGTAAATTTGAAACTTCGTCAGGAGAAATAATAACCTTTCCATTTTCTATTTTCGGTAATTTTTTCCCTCCTCTCATTTCTTCATTCACAAAAATAATATTTGTAAATTTTCCAAATTGTGCTTTCTTCTTCGGTTGGTCATTTTTTTTGCTTGCAACCAATTCTTCTGAAGGAAATTCAATCTTTTCATCTTTTGGATATGACAAGGTATGCTCCGAATTTTCTTCCGACTCCAAGTCACTTTTTGTCCCCGGTGGATTAGGGTTTATTCCCGGCGGAAGTGTTCCGTGCGAATTATCTGCGCCACTTGTAACATATTTTAAAGAACTGATATATACTTTCTCAATCCCGCTCCCGGTATCTTGCACACTGAATTTTACGGTTTTCATATTTCCCGACAAAGGTTCTAAAACAATCCCCGTTTCTTCCTCTATTTCCGGAGCCGTATTGTCAATACAAACAGGATATTGATAAATTTGCTCCGTTTCAGAAGAAACTCCATTGCTGTTTAGTGTCGCCTTTATTTGATAGATATATTCTTTTCCTTCTTCGACAAATTCACCGTTAATTGTTCCGTCCCAAAGGGAGTCCGGCATATATCGATACGCCGGTTTAATTTGTAAGCGACTTAATTTATGCACCTCTTCGGATACTCCAAGCACTCGCAAGGATTCTTTTGTTTGACCGTCCAATATGGAATACTCTATTTCTTCCATATTACGAAGCGGTGCTATCCGCAATCCGATTTGTCGATAATATGTGCTTACCGGAGAAAAATACAGTTTGTTTTTCAATATGGGTATGCTCAACCTTTGAGGAGACATAAACATGGACGCATTACTGTTGCTCTCCCGATTGACCATGAACTGTACATTTCTCTTTTGCTCATTATTCAATTCTTGTATTGCAAATGCATCTATCGCTCTTTGTTTATTCCAATTTCCAAAAAATCCTAAAAACGGAATGTTTAAATCACAACCTATGTGATTTTCTGTTTTTTCTTTTAGTGTAATATACCCTTCTATGAAGTTTCCTTCTTTCAATTCATCCGCATCGGAATAATCAAACTGTATTCTAATACTTACTTTGGAATTTGCAGATACCTTCACTTCTTCTTGTACATTATCCTGCTTGGACAAAAGATGTGATGCTTTTTGTGTTCTCTCTCCGCTTTCAATTTTTTCATATATTGCAGTGGAGTAGATATAATACTCTTTCGGCTCATTTCCAAAATTCTCCAAATCAATATCGGCATAAAAAGATTTGCTTGCTAATTGTTTTAACTCCAACTTTCCGTCCGCTTGATTATCATTGGTTCCTGTAACTCGTGCAACTACCGTTGTCCTAAGTGCATTTTCCAAATTCATGGCTCCTGCACCCTGTTGTCTGACAAAATAAGGGGTTGTTTGTCCTTCCGATTGCATATCAACAATCGGAACGGAAGTATTCATCAAGAGAAGTTTTGCCATCTCTCCCGACTTTTCCCCATCAATTCCTTTGGTATGCAAATGCTGCTTTACAATCGCTGTGGCTCCCGCAACTTGCGGTGCTGCCATAGAAGTTCCACTCATATTTTGATATTTTTCGTTTTCTGCGGTGGAATAAATATTTCCGCCCGGTGCGGTAATTTCCGGTTTTATTCTCAAATCCGGTGTGGGTCCCCATGACGAAAAAGTTGCCATTCTGCCTCCTAAAGGATTGAGCACTTCTTCTGAAACATCGGAAACCGTCAATTTAAAATTATCTTGTAATACTTGTTGCTGTTCTATTTTTTCATAAGTCTCATGTGCAATTCTTCCAACTGTAAAATTTGCCAATTCATTGTAAAACTTTAGTCTTCCTCCCAAGTAACTTCCCATTTTTTCCGTATTATACAAAATAATCGCAGCGGGTTTTCCTTCCGTAATTTTTCTGATGACTTCCGCAAATTCTTTTGTATCCGCTTTTTCGGGTACTTCGGTAAGAACAATTTTTCCGGCAAAATTTTTCCCTCTGAATGCATCTTCCGTTCCCGCATAAACATCTACAACTTCTTCCGTTATCACCTCAGGATTTGCTGACGGACGATATAAATTTATAAACCCATACTCCGACTTTCCCTTTTCATCCGTCCATTTCACAAGCGAAGCGTGCTTTTTTGTATTTTCCATTGCGGCAACAGAGATACTGTCTTCGTTGGAAGAAGGACTTGCAACCAATGCAGTGTCGTAATTTTCCGCCAAAGGTTTGACTCCATAATAATTTCCGTCGACAATAGTGCCTTCATTTCCTGCTGCAATCGCTACAACAACACCTGCTTTTTTTGCTCTTTGCAACATTTCAACTTCAGGATGATACTTGCCTTCATGCGTAATTCCTGCCGGCGAACCCAAGCTCATATTTACAACATCCGCCTTTAATGCAATCGCATCATCCAAGGCTTTTAGCCAAATATCAGTAAATGTCGTCGGATATTCCAAATCGTCCGAAAATACCTTCAATGCCAATAATTGCGTGTTTGGTGCCACACCATACAAATTTCCGTCCATTCCTCCATTTGCGCCCACAATTCCTGCAACATGCATTCCATGCATGACTCCATAACTATTGAACAAATTGAAATTATGATCATAATAATTGTATCCGTAAGGTACTTTGAGCGAATAATATTTTCCATTTAATTTTTTTTCCGAAATAATTTTTTGTATTGCAGCTTTATCATATTTTGCCGTGTCCAAGCGATCCAACTTCAATGCCGGATGTGTCCAATCGATGCCGGAATCAATAATTGCAACAACAGTCCCTTCTCCTTTGTATTTCAAAGTGTTCCAAGCATAAGTCGTTCCAATGATATCTTTTGACGAAGTCAAAGAAGGTCTTTGAAATTCCTGTGAGAAAAACACGTTTTTTACATTCGGATTTTTTTCGATCGCCCTCACATCTTTTTGTTTTACAGTCATTGCAACTCCATTAAATGCAGTATCGTATTGAATGGTATCTTGCAAATTGACTTCAATATCCATATCATTCAAATCAGAAATCATCTGTTCCTGCTCTACCACAATTTCATTTCGTCTTTTTTCAATCGTACGTTCACTTAATTGTGAATAACTTTTCTTTTGATTAATTGCCGTTTGAATAATAGGACTTCCCTCTAATTCCACAATAATTCTTACCTGCTGATTTTGTTTTTTGGTAAATCCGTCCTCTTGCTTTTTTAGTTCATTCTCATTGTTTTTCTTGTCGAAACTTCTCTCTTCTATACGAAATTCCTTTTCATCTATTAGCGTTTTTTGTTTAAAACGGTTCTCCTCTGCAAGCGTTTGCGCAAAATGAATCTCTGAAAATCGTTTTGACGTGTTTTCTCTTTCATCATTTAAATTATCTAACACAGGTCTGCTTTCTTCTTCGGTATAGGACCCGATTTCCTGTTGTGCAAAGGACACTCTCAATCCCACTGTATTTGCAAAAGTCAATACACAAAACAGGAACCATATTGCCATTTTCTTTTTATTCCAGTTCATAACTTCTCCTTTTTTCTCTGTCATAACTTTTTTATCTGTTTCGCTTTTTCTGTACTTATCCATTGTTTCATTCCATTTTCGTATGAAAAATATTTCTTAAAAAATATCATTTGACGATTACTTTTACTACAAATTCAACCTTTCCGTAATTTTCTCCATTGATTTGTAACTCTTCTTGCACAGCAACACGAAGGAAATACTCTCCTTTTACTCCTCTTTTCAAATCTTCTATCTTCTCTCCGCTCCAAGAAATTTCACTTTCCGTACCGTTGTTTTCTCCTGTATTTTTTAAGGCAATACATGCTTTTGAAGGTAATTGTATGTTTGTCGCACTCGAATAATATAATGTCCCGTCCCGTCTTAATTGCTCTACTGCAACAATATATTTTTCGGAAACCTGAGTCTTTGAATGATCTAATTCATTCGGTTTATCTATTTGACCTTGATTGTTCAAACCTTCCGTCTTATTTGATGTATTCGAATGTTTTTCCCTATCTTTTTTATCCTTGGAAAATTTGATTGTCTTATCCGGAAAAGTCGGCTGAATTTCATTTGTTCCGGGCAAAGGAACAAATGAACTGTCTTTCCCATCATACAAACCGTCAATCACACTTCCATCTTCTCCAACGATTTGCACAGATTTTTCTTTGTTTTCCACTTTCTTCACCACAGAATTTATCATTTCTATCTTCAAATTTTCAACTCCCTGCATAATATAAATGGAGAAAACAGAAGAATTTACAAACTTGATAATGCCGGTTGCATTTGGTGTGACAATTACGTTCACTCCGCTTTGCAAGCCTTTAACTTCAATATCTCCCGAAGCGATAATCAAAAAACTTTTTGGAGACAGTTGCCCATCCAGCCGCTTGGGCTGTATCAAATACTCGGATACCATATTATCCAAGATTGTGATAAACTCCTCTCTGCTGATGTTATCTTTAGGATAAAAACGATTGTTATAACCGTTAATATACCCTCCCTCTTTCATTGCTTGCACAAACCCTCTTGCCCAAGGTGAAATTTTTGCATCGTCTAAAAAAACACTTTTTCCTTCCGACGGTTTTATTTTAAAAACCTTCGCAAACAAAACCGCCGCTTCTTCACGTGTAATAAAATCATTTGGACGAATATATTTTCCGTCTCCCAATAAAACGGTTTCTTTTTTTAGTTTTAAAACAGATGATGTATAATATCGTTCTCCTAAATCCAAAAAAGTATTGTTATCTTCTTGAGAATACATCATCAATTTATCAAAAATAACTGCCGCATCTCCTCGAATGATAAAATCCGTAGGATAAAATTTACTTCCACTTCCTTTAATAACACCTCTCTTGCTCCATGTTTCAATCGCTTGTTTTGCATAACTTTGTTCGATATCCGAAAAACTTGCCGCAAAAACGGATGAACCGCTCAACATCAATATGCCGATACATATTCCAACTGTCGTAAAAAATCTTCTCATCAAAACCCTCCTTATCTACTTTTCCAAAAAATAACCTTCTTCCATGTTCATCACAAAAAATACCTTTTATAACCGTTTTTTTCTCTTTATTTCATCAAAAGATTATTACGGTTTCTATGATACAACTTTTGCGAATGATTTGCAATATCTTATTGTAAAATTATCTTTTGTGTGAAAAACATTTTAATTTCAACAATTATAAGGACGTGAAATGATTTGTGGTTTCAAAATTTAATAATCATTCTTAACAAAATAATGCTCTCTTTATATAAAAAAACTCTATGAATACTATTTTTTACTATTCCTCACAAAAATATCGCAAAAAAATAAACCGTCTTCTTTTCGTTAAAATGTTTATCTAACGTTTCGAAGACGGTTTGTTTTTATTCTATCCACTTTAGGGCAGTGTTAATTTATCTGATAGTGCATACTACTAAATCCGGTAATACCATTCCTTATAAAAATTGGATTGCATTCTGTTTTAACCGATGCTGAATAGCAGTTTTTCATTACTTGAACTTATCTATTTTAGACTATTACGTCATTAAAGCACTATGCGAATTCAATCCGTATGCGTATCTATATCCATACTGCTCCCACAGTAAATATCTTAATTGAAATGGATATTAGTATTCCTTTTCTTTTTGGATTTTGCTTACGAAAATTTACTTTTTCATTTTTGCGATACTGTCCATCACATTCGCAAGCATTTCTTCAAATTTGACTTTTTTGTCTCGCTCCGCTTGCACCAATGCTTCAGGTGCTTTATCGGTAAATCCTTTGTTGTTTAATTTTCCTTCGGCACGTTTGATTTCTCCTTCCAACTTTGCCTTTTCTTTGTTCAAGCGTTCAAGTTCTTTTTGGAAATCGACTAATTCTTCCAACGGAAGGTATAATTTTGCCTTATCAATCACAAGTGCAACGGCATCTTCCGGAATTTGTTCTTCTTTGACAAATTCCATTTGAGAAACCGACGCCAATGTTTGCAAATAAATTTCAGACGATTGGAAAATTTCTTTCGTTTCTCCTTCTGTTACAACAAGCAATCTTGCTTTTTTAGATGGCGGAACATTCATTTCACTGCGGCAATTACGAATGGCTCTAACAGCGGCCATCGTTACCTCAATCTGATTTTCTTCTTTTTTGTAGCAATCCTTTTCATCAAATGTCGGCCACTGTGCAACAATCAATTTTTCTTCTTCGCCAAGGTAGGAATAAATTTCTTCGGTAATAAACGGCATAAACGGATGCAAAAGTTTCAAAATCTTTTTCAATACATACTGCAAAGTGTACAATGTCGCATCTTTCGCATTGTTATCGGTTCCATACAATCTCGGTTTTACCATTTCAATGTACCAATCACAGAAATTTGACCATGTGAAATCATAAATCTTATCCCCTGCTAAAGAAAGCTCGTACTTATCCAAATTTTCCGATACTTCTTTTGTAACTTCGTTGGATAAGGAAATAATCCATTTATCACTAAGTTCAAAATATGGTTCCACTTTTTCTCTTTTCTTTAAATTCGGTTGATATTCTTCCAAATTCATAAAGATAAATCGAGATGCATTCCACAATTTATTTCCGAAATTACGAGCAGCCTCCACTCTTTCCATATAAAATCTCATATCATTTCCGGGTGTATTGGAGCGTGACAGCATAAATCGAAGTGCATCTGCTCCATATTGGTCAATGATTTCGAGCGGATCAATCCCGTTTCCGAGTGATTTGCTCATCTTACGTCCTTGTTCATCACGAACCAAACCATGAATAAACACATCTTTGAAGGGAACTTCCTTTGTACAATACAAGGAGGAAAACACCATTCTGATAACCCAGAAGAAAATGATATCATATCCTGTTACCAATGTGCTCGTTGGGAAAAAGCGAGATAATTCTTCCGTTTCCTTCGGCCAACCCAAGGTACTCATGGGCCACAATGCAGAGGAAAACCATGTATCCAAAACATCCTCATCCTGTTTTAAATCCGTAGAGTGACATTTTGAACAACAACAGGGTTTTTCTTTGGCAACCATCATCTCTCCACACGCTTGGCAATAATATGCGGGAATTCTATGCCCCCACCAAAGTTGTCTGGATATACACCAATCCCTAATGTTTTCCAACCACATATTATAAATTTTATCAAAACGTTCCGGAATAAGCGTCAAATCTTTTTTTGAAAGCACTTCTAATGCAGGAGTTGCCAAATCTTTCATCTTAACAAACCATTGTTTGGAAACCATAGGTTCTACTACATTATGACAACGATAGCAATGTCCCACAGCATGCATATGGTTTTTTGTTGCCACAAGCATTCCTGCATCTTCCAAATCCTTCACAATTGCTTTTCTGCATTCATAACGGCTCATCCCGATATATTTTCCGGCTTTTTCATTCATAGTTCCGTCTTCATTCATCACAATGATTTGTTCCAAATTATGACGCAGTCCTACCTCAAAGTCATTCGGATCGTGTGCCGGTGTGATTTTTACAACTCCTGTTCCAAAATCCTGCTCTACATATTCATCTGCAATCAAAGGAATTTCTCTATCCATAAACGGTACAATCAATGTCTTTCCGATAAGGCGTTTGTAGCGTTCATCATCAGGATGAACCGCCACTGCGGTGTCTCCCAATATCGTTTCAGGTCGAGTAGTTGCAACTTCCAAAAATTCATCGGAATCTTTGAACATATACTTAAAATGCCAAAAATGTCCATTCGTATCTTCATGATCCACTTCCGCATCAGACAGAGACGTTTTGCAATCCACGCACCAGTTAATAATTCTATTTCCACGATAAATATAGCCTTCTTCATACAATTTGATAAAAAAGTCAACCACCGCATCATTACAACCCTCATCCATGGTAAAACGCTCTCTGCTCCAATCACAGGAATCTCCAAGTTGCTTCATCTGTTCTACGATACGATTTCCAAATTCTTCCTTCCACGCCCATGCACGTTTCAAAAATTCTTCTCGTCCGATTTCTTCCTTTGTCTTTCCCTCTTGCTCACGAATACGCTCCACAACCTTTACCTCTGTTGCAATCGAGGCATGATCGGTTCCCGGTTGCCACAAAGTGTCATACCCTTCCATTCTCTTATAGCGAATTAAAATATCTTGCAAAGTATGGTCCAAAGCATGCCCCATGTGTAACTGCCCTGTGATATTCGGCGGAGGCAAAACAATGCTGTACGTTTCTCTTGATACATCATTACGAGGTTTAAAATACCCTTCCTTCTCCCACATTTCATAAATTCTCTTTTCAAAATCTTTCGGTTGATAAGTCTTTGCCAAATTTGCCATTTCAATTCCTCCTTTTATTTATTTATCATAAACATACTGCATTTCTTTCACAACGAAAAATAACCGTTTTATTAAAAAATAACAATTTGATTGCCCTATACGGCAAACATACTCACTCCAAGTTAATAAAATATAACATAATCATTCGCTTTACCCTACCCTGCCTTTTTATGCTGCGTTCTCGAACATACTTGTTTGCTTCCTAAAAAAACAACGTCATCAATTCTTCATCAAAATAAGTTCCATCCTTTAAGCGAAAAGCATGCGGTATTCTTCCGCATTTGACAAAACCCATACTTTCATAGAGAGCTATTGCTTGGATATTCTCTGCGAATACCCCCAATTCAATCTGCTCATATCCTTTTTCTTTCGCTAATGCCAATGCTTTATCCATAAGCGCTCGTCCAAGACCAATAGAACAATATTCTTTTCGGATCGCAATGCTAAGACTGCCTCTATGCCGTAACTTATAAAATGTTCCGATTGCAAAAATGCTTATACTTCCGACAATTCTTCTGCCGTCACAGGCTACTATGATAACCGAATCTTTATTTTCCGTCGCATTTTTGATAAATGTTTTTTCTTCCTCAACATCACATGAAATCTCTTCCACATATCGAATCAGAAAGGGCGTTTCCTCCGATACGGCATGAAAATACTCAATCATACTCTCCGCATCTTTTTCAATAGGATTGCGAATGAGCAACTCTTTTCCATTTTTTAAACACAGATATTCCTCTTTTATTTCCACTACCCGTTTTCTCCTTCAGCAAATACTCTCATCATTCCAATTATTTCACAAGCAAAACTTTTGCATTCGTAGCATCAAGCTCTACTGAGGAACCAATCGGCATGGTCAACATGGGGTGGGTATGACAACAATCAAACTCCGCTATCATAGGAAATGAAACCTTTCCCATTACCTCTTGCAATATCTCATAGGGTTTTCGACCTGTCTTTTGATCCTCAAATAATTCATGTTTTCCCAAAATCAAACCACCAATCAAATCAAATACTCCGCTACATTTCAATAAGGAAAAACTTCGTTCAATCGTAGCCGCATCTTTTAGAGAATCTTCAATAAACAAAATATCTCCTTTCTTGATTTTAGGCATATATTGCGTTCCCCATATTCCCTGCATCGTGTTAAGATTTCCACCAATTAACCTTCCAACAACCTTTCCTTTATTTAAAGTGATTATCTCGTTTTTCCTTCCTATTTTAGGTCTGTCTTGACTTTCCCAAGGAATATACTCATCCGTCCACTCCTCCGGCATCGGAAAGGTGTAAGGAAGCGAAAAATCATTTACCAAAATATCCCTAAAATACTCATATGTCTTATCAACATAAGGCGACATCTCTCCAAAGGATGCAACCATAGCCGGACCATAGTAGGTGGTTATT
>JBGZJG010000118.1:0-5106 GCA_041848665.1 Filifactor sp. | reverse complement strand
TGATAATTTTTCTAATTCCTTTTGAAACTTTTTAAGATTCCTTAAATCACATTTAATACCTGTTCCCATCATGTCCACCCCAAGAATTTTTTAAGCGGAATTTCCTGATGAGAAGAATACATTGCCGGAATTCCACTTAATTTGAATTCTTGCACATACTTCGTTCCTTTTTTGCGGACAACAATTTTACTTCCTTCTTTGACAATAATTTTGTTGGAAATAAACAGTTTGACTTCTTGAATAGCAGTTGCTTGTTTTTCTGTCTGCATTGCGGGATTATTTGTATTTTTAAACGATATCCGGCAAGGTATATTTTCTAAAACAACAATTTCTTTTGTTGATGTGATTTTCGTTATACTATCCTTTTCAGAGCATCGTTCAATGATATCACAGGAATAATCGTATAGTTGTTCGATTGCTTTCTGCTGTAACAAATTTGGAAAAATCATCTCATCATCACCTTCCGATACATATTCAAACTTTTTTGATAGTAATTTAGAACGGTCTTGATATCAACATCGATAAATTCCACCGTTGTATCTCCCTCTTTGATTGTTTTAACTCCTTGAACCTCTCCGGCAGAACTTTGAAAAATCGAAACTGCCATATCCACCCAAAGCCAAAAGGCAGAGGAAGGAACCTTTTTGCGATTTGTATATGTCAAAAAAAATTCCTCTGATCTTTCCACCATCTCTGTCGCTATTTCAAGAGAAGTGTTCGGAAGTTTTGTATGCACTTTTTCAATGACTTTTTGTCTTAACTCTTCTCTTGTCATATCTTTCTACTCCCCAAAAATAAGATTGAATAACTCTTTCTTAGTCATTTCCTCTGCAAAGGTTAACCCTTTTTCGTCAGCCAACGCACGAAGTTGATCTACTGTATATTTTTTATACAGTTTTTCCAAATCAACTTTATCTGCTCCTTCTGATATAGTTTCTTTCCCTTTCTCCGTTGCTCCATCCTCATCAACTTTTGCTCCTTCGGAAGATTTTAGAACAACAGCCGGTACTTCATCTTCTACCTCTTCATATCCTTTTGCGATAAGTTCGTCTTTTTTGGCAGTGGAGTCTGTCTCCACCACCAAATTCAATTTTTTTAACTTAAACATAGATTTACCTCCTATTTACTGCACACTCTCACTAAATCCAATCTTTTTTCAGGAATCCATAAATCATGGAATCTTCTATAATCGATTTGCCATGCGTTTGCTTTCTGATTTTCTTCCGGTGTAAAAATTCTTACTTTATCTTGTTTTGACACAGCGATTGGCGCCTTTTTAGGACAAATAATCCAGTTAATATCTTTAGCAGATGTGTCCGGCACAAGTCCTCCTGCTTCCTGCCCTACTGTTTTTCCATCGTTTTTTTTGTAGATTGTTTTTAATCTTGATGACGGAGCCTCAAGAATCGGCATGCCGTCTATTGATTTCACTCTCGTTGAAATATTGCCTTGTTTGAAATCAATCATATTCATTCTCCTGCTGCCTTCAAGTGCATCATCTAAGATACCTGCGACTACAGGCGACATAGTAATAATTAAGTCTGCCGATAAAAATATGTCTCTAATTGCTCGGATATCAGCTAATAATTTTTCTAGGATAGTTGCCTTAACAGGTGTGTATCCTTCCGTTGCTTTGCTTTTTGCTTTTGCTAATGCAAAAATTTTGCTGTAGCGGTAAGAATCAATTTCCGGGATGACATTTGCTCTTTGGAACTCTCCCATCACAGAACCGGCGCTTACTACAAAATTTGTTTCATCGACATCCATTGCATCAAGTTGGAATTTTCTACCTCTATCTTGTGTCAATTTCATAGTTTGATATGTCAATGTTACTGCGCCTTGTACATATCCGTCATCACGACTGTAGTCGCCCATTCCTTGAGTTGTGATGGTTGGAATTTTCACTTCGTCTCCACCCGTATATTTCACATCTCCCGCATTACCTTCCATCCAACCTGTGGTAGATTCGTTTACTACCTGTTGGTCTAACTCTGTTTGAAAAATTTTACTATACTCTAAAGTATTAATTGCCATTGTTATCTCCTCCTATCGTCCTAATGCCGCTGCGAATTGCTCTTGCACCGATAATCCTGTTGTTGTGTTACCTCCACCGGAAGGTGTTTTTCCCTTCATTCTTTCTTCAACTGCTTTTTGCAAGCTATCATCAAACACTTTTTTCAAGGTTTTGATTTTTTCACCTGTCTTTTCAACGTTTTCACCAAGGACAAAATCTAAAAATTCTCCGGGTAAATTTTCCTTACCAAGCATTTCTCTTGCTTCCTCTTTTAGCGCAGAAAAAGCTTTTTCGTCTTCCAACAATTTTACTTTGTCTTCCAGCTTCTTGAACTCCTCTGCTTTTTTGTCATCTGCAGATAATTTCGCCACTCTTTCCGCCTCTTTCACCGCATCTTGCTTTGCTTTTTCGATTTCGGCGGTATGTTTTTCAGCAGAATCTTTTTCCCATTGTGCTTTTAGAGTAGCAAGCTCCTCTTCCGTGTAGGTTTTAGGTTCTGTTCCTTGAGTCTGCCCCTCTCCGGATGTAGCATGATTGGTAGCTCCATCACCTTGTGTCGCTTGACTTTCGGCAAACAACTGTAAGTTAATATGTCTTTCCATGTTTCTTCCTCCTTAAAATATTTTTTTGTATTTTAAAAGCCCTCCCGGAATACTCCGGAAAGGGCTATAAAACCATTTTGAAATTTTTTGCAATCAAAAAGCACCTCGGTATTTTGTACCTTAGTGCTTAGTTACTTTCTATTATTTTTTGTATTTGTTCCAATGTTTCTTTATCATGAAATCTCAATGATACTCCATCATCTAAGGAATAAATAATTGTAAACTCATTCCCTTTGAATTTACAGAAATACAAATCTTCTGAAGGACACTCCACCCTTTTTCCAATTTCTGTACACCGCTCCTTAGAAAAAATTGAAATGATTTTCTTCAATAAAATTTCCTCATCAATTCTTTCAAAATTTCTTATATTTAGCAACAACGGATCACTATCTATTATGAATGTTTTCATTTTTATTCCTCCAATCTAGCAAGTTTATCATATTTTTTGTTTGTAGTAGTACTGCTTCTTATGATATCTGTATATGCCTCTTCATTCGTTAAGCCATACTTCTCTTTCTTGTGTAACACTAATTCATCAAAGCTTTTTAGTTTTTCTTGTTGATCTAAATATTTTCTTAACTCTTGATTTTTCATCATGTCTCTTGCTTGTTGCTTGTATTTATTTCTTAATTCACAAGCTTGTTTTGCTTGTTCTTCAAGCGATTTCGTTTTATCAATCAAATCGGGTATTTTTGAATCTTGCTCTTTATACCACAGCCTTACCTCTTTGTTTCCAAATTTCCCAAAAAACTGCGGTTTATATTCTGTTTTATTTAAAACAAGTTGTTTTTCTTGTTTATATTTTACCCATGTTTCACTATCATCATATTTTATTTCTTGAAATTTTACAAGTGTCGGAAATTCTTTTTTTCCATAAATAGCTTTATATTTTTCGTACTGCTGTTTATCTGCAATTTTATTTTTATCCATCTTTTTCAAGACTTCCAATTGCTTTCTTTCTTCTGTAGATAAAGAATTGTACCACTCCTTGTAACTTATACTGTCCTTGATATGATAGCTTTTGCCATCTGCTCCTTTTGCAATACGCATACCCTCAACTCCATCTTCAAAAGCCGGAATTGTTGTACTTCTACAATTCGGATGCATAGGATTGCAATTTACTCCGACTTGCCTGTCTTTTACTAAAAAAAACTTTTTTATCTAAACTTTGACAAATCTCAGATGTCTTATAGTCGAGTGTCGCAAGAAATTCATACTGCTCTACTTCAAAGTTTTCATATGTGTCAAATGTTGCTTGCGACAAGATATAATTCGTTTCCGTTCTAACTAATGTCTTCGCACGATTTTGCGATACTTCCATTCTTCGAGCAATTTTTTTGCTCATTTTATCAATATCGTGACCTTGTATCAGTCCAACCGAAAGCACCTCTTGTACTTCATCAATCAGTTTCGCTGTATCAGTCCAAATTCGATCGGAAAAACTCTTCCCGCTCCATGGTTTCAGCACCGTTTCTTCAATTGCCGTGTTGGAAAACTTGTGAAAAGTACTTTCTATATCAACGACTTTTTTATTTAAGAAAACATTATCTGTGTAAGTATCTTTTAAATACTCAAAAGTTTGTACATCTTTACTTTTTGCAAGAATTTCCAGCTGAACAGATACTTGATTTTTCAAAGAGTCCAACCTTGTGATTCTCTCCGACATATACTTGTGTTTGAGATATTTTTGAAAAGATTCATTTTCTGCCTCATCTATCACTTCTTCCATTGCAAGCTGATATCCAATTGTTTCACTGGAAGTAAGCCTCTTTTGTGCTTCAGCAAGTGTGATACCTTCTTCTTTAGCATATCTCTTAAACCATTTTTCAATATCTTTTTGAATTTCTTTCAAGGAAATATTGTACATCTTTGCCAAATCTTTCAGGAACTTACTCCCTTTTTCTTTTGCAGCCTGCTCTTGTAATAACGCACGCATTTCCCAATATTCTCGACTATCCATCTATACCATCTCCGGTATCCCCTTCCTGAAAAGAGTAGTCCAATTTGTCATACTCATCTTTTTCGCTTTGAATCCGTTTTAACTCTTCATCAACATCAGCTACTTGTGGCAGCAATTCAAGCAATGTCCTATGCGATACATACTCAGCGAGTGATAGCACCGTATTTGTCAATTCCTGCTCATTTACCGGGAGATTTCTTGTAAATTCCTCTGTGATATCTCTAAAATTCCAATTTCTATTAAATTTTAGATTAAGCATAGCGGTAATTAATTCGCATCGCTTTTTTAACCCTACCCGAAACTTATTCTCTTTTTCTGTGGCTGCTTCTTCCAATGGGATTGTCTTAAACTTGATTGCAATCCCGGAAAGATTGCCGGCAAACTTTTCGTCTCCCAAGTCCGGTGTCATAGAGAATTTATGAATGTCTCCATTCAAGCGGTTCTTATAATTTTCTGTCGCTGCATCGTTAATATCTTTCACAAGGAATTTTGCGCCACCACCGTCCGGGAAGAATAGTATTTTATTCTTT
>JBGZJG010000117.1:0-3476 GCA_041848665.1 Filifactor sp. | reverse complement strand
AATATCCGAAACCGACATTTTCATTCCCAACGATTTCATTTCTTTGGCGTTCATTCCTTCCAAAAGTGAAGGAATCCACATACCGCCTTGCTGTGCAGATAGCGATGCACAAACAAATAAAAATAATAATTTGATGTATTTTTTCATTATTAGTTATATTTTCAATTGGTTATTAAATATTTTTTATAAAAAACTATACTTTTCTCAATTTAGACTGTTACACATTGTGCTTTTTCTTTGACAAAATTATAATTTGCCTTTTGAACAAACAAATCTTCTTCTATCAAATCTAATTTTTGTGAAATTATTTTAATAGCTTCATTCGATTGGTCAATGCCAATCCATTGCCTTCCGTGTATTTGAGCCGCTTTTAAAGTGGTTCCAGACCCAGCAAAACAATCAAGAACTATACTATTTTCGTTAGAAGATGTTTTTACAATAAAGTCTAATAATTCCGCGTTTTTCTCTGTTGGATACATAGGATAGGCAGGGTCTTTAAATTCCCAAATATCTTGCATTTTTTTACCTTCCCTATTATCAAAATAGATTTTTTTACGAGGATTTCCATTGCTACTCCATTCTATAAGCCCTTGTTTGTCCCATTCTTCTAAAATAGAAACATCGCTACGCCAATGCCTTCCTTTTGGAGGTAAAATTCCTTTAAAAGGCTTTGAAGTGTCGCCATTTTGAGTTTCCCCAGGTGCGTGAAGCGGAATAGTGGTATACCTCTGTCCTTTTTCATCTACTTTGGGAAAAAGTTTGATTTTGTCATTTTCCGTATAAGGAATTTTTATATCATTCCATATTAATTTGTCTGATTTTGAATAAAAAAGAATCAAATCTTTTATATTTCCGTAGGCTTTCCTGTTAAAATTCTTAGGGTTACATTTTATTCTGGTAATATCATTTCTGAAATTTTCAATACCAAATATTTCGTCCATAATTATTTTTACGTAGTGTCCTATTTTGTAATCAATATGTAAATAGATTGACCCTTGTTCTGAAAGAAGTTGTTTTAATAACACCAATCGTTCTCGTAAAAATTCTATAAATTCAAAACCTTTCAGGGTATCTGTATAGGCAATTGTTCCTTTGGAACTATTACTTATAGTTGAGGCTCTTCCATCAGTTATTGTAAATACATTATTTGTAGCAAAGGGAGGGTCGATATAAATTAAATCAATTTGCCCCGCTAAATTATGATGAGTTATTAACTGTTTTAAAGCCACTAAATTATCTGCTTGGATAAGCAAATTATTGTTTTTAGAAAAATAATTTCCCTCCAAAGGTATATCTGGAATTGAATTAAAAATTTCCTCTTCTGACTTTTTATTTGGATAAATTAATTGCATTTTTAAATTTGGTATAAAAACTCTCTCAAAACTAAACTACTCATTATGTTAAGATGCTGATACTTCGTTGTAATATCTCTGTACATCTTATGATTCCCTCGTATATACAGAACACCATCAAGTACTGCTATTTTAATCACTTCTTCATTGGTTTTTGACAAAATAGTTGTAATGGCATCATTAAATTGAGCATTTTGATGTCCACCAAAATCGGTTAAAAATTTAGCTTCCCCAATAACGAGCTTTTTGTTAAAACGGGCTACTAAATCTAATCCTTTACTATGTTCGTAATTAAGATACTCCGAAGCAAATTTCATCAACTGAGAATCACTTCCGTCTAAAATAGCATCTTCATCATTTGATACAAACACATCGTAACTTACAGGTTCTATTCCAAGAGATTTATTTTTAAGCCAACGCCGAAATAATGGACCTATTTGTCGATTTGTTTCTTTGGGTTCTGTGCATTTTTCAAAAATTTTAGACAGCCCCATCTCGTATAACCGTCCGCAAATTCGGTTAACCGTCTTAGGATTTCGTGCAACAGCTGTTATATCTCTCTTAAAGTAGGCAATATAACTATCCTTTATCGGAAACAAATCTAATTTTAGGAGTTCACGAATAAGCGTTTCATTATCTTTTTGATGGAAAGCCGCTTCTATATGCTCCCAATGCGTATTATCAATATCTCTAATTCCGTCAGGAATGGTAGGATATACCTGAAACAAATCGTCTAAATATGATTTCTGATTAGCGTATTCAACACTTAATTGTGTCCAAATATTCATTCTTTTTATCTAATTTAATTTATTTGGAATATTCTTTCTATTAAAATAAAAAAGGAAAGAGATATAATACTATATCTGGTTTTAAAAAATAAAAATACCTTGCTTCCCTTCTCCTCTATTTGTTCGCTCTTTGACTGGTAATACAGTCTATTTCATACCAAAAGAGCGAATATTTTTCTTGTTTGCTTTTTTGCAACGCCTCGTACTTGTTTTTATCCTTGTCGTTTTTGTATCTTTCTATGATTTCCGCCGAAACTATATATACATTCTTATCTTTAGCTAATTTTTCTTTCTGTTTTAAATACGCTACTTCCGTATCAAATCCTTGACTTTTAATTTCTATCTTTTTGCCTGTTGATTGTTCGATAATAAAACCAAAAAGATGCATCTCTTTTACAATCACTCCATTTTTAAAAAAAATCAAATGATTGCTCGGGGGTATATCTGACATAAAACGAGCAATCCACAACCTTTCTGCCAAAGTTTTGTTGTCAACCAATGTAGCCGTATATTCTCCCTCACCACAAAACGAAAAAGAACGAGCATTACCAGTAGTTATTACAACAAAGTCATAGTCGGGAAGAGAAACGCTTTCTTCGAGAGAATCACGCTGTTGCATCATAAAAAACATATCATTTTCCATTTTTTTGTCATTTATAGTATCCGATGAAATATCCTTTGCAGGGAGCGTCTGTCCTTGCAACGTATATAATATAAAACAAGTAAAAAACGATATAATATATTTCATACTTTCACAATTTGCATCGACTTGATACATTTCCATCAGCAAATATACAAAAACACCTTACTTTTTCGCTCTTCGACTGATGGTTTCGTTTATATTGTCAATAACTTGGGCAACGACCTGTGCAAAATTTTCATACGTCGCTTCGCCCTTCATTGCGGTGAAAAAACTAACCAATTTGGTGTTGATAAGCTCCAACAACGGTTTTTTGAACGAACTTGCCGACGCCGACACGCCCTGCTGCGAAAGTGCTTTTTCGTAAGCCATTTGTTCGGTGTGGAAAGCGGTTTGACGCTCGCGAAGTTCGTTGATTGTGTCCGCCACGCCCGAAAGTCCGTTGATAGCTTCCTGCAAATCGGTTGCCGAAAGGTCGCGCAAAAGCGATTCGATATGTGCCGACTCGCTGGCGTAGTTCTCACGCGCAATTCCCGTTCCGTAACGCTGAAAAACGGCATACACTTTCTCGGCTTTTTCCTTTATTTCCAACGACCGCATTGAACGATATCCTACCAATATATTATTAAGATTCATAATGGTTTCATCGCGCAACGCATCAACTTCTTCCAATCGGGATACCGCCGTTTCCTTTTT
>JBGZJG010000116.1:0-9273 GCA_041848665.1 Filifactor sp. | reverse complement strand
GGTACAAAAACTATCCTGTCATCGAAAAATACAAATATCGTTGAAAAACATTTTCACATATAGTATAATGAATTATGTAAATATTATCCTACTTAACTTATGTTGATTATGATAAAAGTTTCTTCAATTTGAAAGGAGTTTTAGTATGAAAAAAAGAGTGTCTTTATTTTTGATATTCATTTTGCTATTAACAAATATTCATATCGGTGTTTCTCATGCAGAAATTTATTCTGATGATGAGTATACAACTCTATTCATGTCAAAGTTATATGAAATCAATGCGGAGTTATCCAAATATGGTTTAACCATAGACGACTTGAAAACGTTGCCGCAAAAAGACAACTCATTTTATGAAGAAATGAAAGAATATGCAACTGAAAGCACATCCCCTTCTGCTTTAACTGTAAATACCATTTTCTTTTCAGAGATTGACAAAGGAAAATTACAACGACTTCTCATCACTTGCCAAATCGACTAATCCCTCGTCCCTTAATGCCTCAAAAAGATGGAATTATGCTGCAAAAATAGCAGAAATTAACAAAAAACGAGATAGTAATGCAAAGGATATCGATACAGAAACCGTATACATGTATATGTCTCATTTTATTGATATAAAAACCGGAATGCTAGAGGAGGTCGATACGAGCATATCTGATGATGGATATTGTTCAGCTTGGATTACGGATGAAGATAGAAAAGCATATGATACATACTTAAGTGGCTCAAAAAATGGAGAACTCATCAAACAAAATGCACAACTAGCACTGAAATTTCTTTCACTATGTCATGACCTAAAAGAATTCCATTCATTGGATGCTGCCGAAACATGCTTAAAACAGCTACAAGGTGTTTCTTCTATATTTGTTGATTCTTATTTCACAATATCAGACTTTACAAAAGCCGTTGCTATAACAAAAGAAGCCACAACCTCTAAAGAAGCTGTTAAACAAATGGAAAAAGCATTTAAAGAAGACTATAGTGATGAGTATTTTGCCAAAAAAAAGACGGAATTTTTTTCAAGTTTAGCTATTGCGTTTGTATGCGGAGGTCTTCAAGGAGTAATCATTTCTCTCGGTCTTTCTACGATAAGTCTATCAATAGATGTATATAAAGATTTTTTTGAAAGGGCTTGGTGGCTTGCATTAGTCCGAACCAATAATATCAGAGTATCTTATCGTATCATGAGACAGGAAGGATTATGGTAATCATGAAATGTGAGAATTGCGGTCATGAATTATTTGAACAAGAAGAATACTGCATATGTCCTTATTGCACAGATGTTATCACATCTAATTTGTCCCACTGCGAACTTACTTGCGAAGATGCTGAAGAACGTAGTTCTCGTTATTACAAATTCAGCAAAATATGTGACTATATGATTGGATTTGCATATCTGTCTCCTTTTCTTCTATATATACTATTAGGGAAAACGATATTTTATTATGAACATAAAATGTTTCGTATGGACAGTAGCTATAAATTTAACTGTATATACATATATCCATGGATTATTTTTATGTGTATGTATATTCTTTTTTCCAATAAAAACAATTTCACTCGCTATCTCTTAAACTTAGGCGTAAGAGTTCGAACGCAATACACGAACTCCATAGTTTTTACTGCTATAAAAGGTGTTATTTATTTATTCGTATTGTTGTTAGTTCTACGATTTGAAATTCCCTTTTTTGAAAAATATTTATGGCAGAACACGACTGAATATATCTATTTCACAGAGCAGCAGCTTCAACTTCCTGAAGTCCAAGAGTATATGCGGCTATTTCCCAACTCTTACTATACAGAAACCCAAATTCAGGAGGCAGCGGCGAAATTGATAAAAGAACATACTATGCTTGCAATATATAGCTGTATTGCTTACTACAGTGCCGAAGTCATCAAAATGTGCAAATATGTTCTTCTAAAACGATTAAACAAATAATACCTTATAAGAAAAAAGGGATACTTCCCGTCAATTTGCGGACAAATATTCTTCCAAATTCGTATCCAAACTTACACATTCTTAAGTTGAAACAGAAAATGATACAGTTCACAAAAGACAGGTACAAAAATATACAGCCTATCAAAACCGATTAAGATGTAATCTTAATCGGTTTTTTTGTATAAACTTCAGCTTTATACAAATCACTGCTTAAAGATATAATATAATTCCCTTTTAATGGGATTATATTTTCTTTTTCATAACTATCTATTATATCTATATTTTTTAATAGTGTTTAACAGTACAACAAAAAAAGTTTCTAAAAAACACTTTATGATAATATATGTATCTGATTTATCCAATTTTTATACTTTGTTGCCTTAAAATTGTAATATTTCCATCAATCTTTTTATGCTATAATAAAAATGATTTTGTATTGATAAATATTTGTATAATACGATACGTTTCTGTAACAAAAATTTTTTAATCAAATTTTTAGCATCTCATATAAATTTGCATCTGTTTCATTCCACAAAAATAAGTTACATCTGTTATTCGTTTAGAACACAAAATTTTATCAAGCAATCATTCTGGGAAGAATAAATAAAATTTTTTATTTTTCATTTTTCCGAAAGATAAAAATTAACTTATCCATCTCTTATAATGATCGAAAACCCTAAGGAGGCTTTTTTGAAATGAAAAAAAAATTAATGCTGTTATTGGTTCTTTTGTTCTGTTTCATTCCTGAATTTGCATTTGCAAATGTTAACTATACCGGAGTTCCTATACTGATGTATCATCACTTTACAGACGGCTCCAATGTAAATTCGGCCACTGTATCCTCTGCCGACTTCAATCGACAAATGCACTATCTCTATGAAAACGGTTATACCACTATCCATCTAAAACAATTGGAAGATTTTATCGACGGCAAAATTCAACTTCCGGCAAAAACAGTGGTTATTACTATGGATGACGGATACCGCAGCAATTATGAAATCGCCTATCCCATTTTGCGAAAATATCATATGCGGGCAACACAATTTTCTATTACGGGAAGTATTTCCGGCAGAACCGGATATATTACCAATGCTGTCAAAATTCCACACTGCTCGGTTGATGAAATGCGGGAAATGAGAGATGTATTCGATTTCCAATCTCATACAGACAACATTCACTCTCTTACCACAGAAAATAAATCCCTGTTATTAACAAAAAATGCGGATGAACTTTACAGTGATTTTACAAAAGCAAATACTACACTGGCTCTTTACGGATATACTCCTTATGCTTTCTCTTATCCTTACGGCGCTTATAACGAAACGATAAAAACCGCTTTGAAGAAAACCGGTATCCGCATGGCAGTAACCGTTTATCCCGGCAGAGTAACTCAAATCAGCAACAAATTTGAGCTCCCACGCTACAATATATCCGGTACAATTAATTTTGAAGAATTCAAAAAAATTGTGTCCGAAGATCCTTATCATCAAATGAAACCTATGGTTCCGACAACACCGTCCTTACCATCCGACATGGCTGACCCTGTTCCAAGTGAAGTAACTACCACTCCTTCTCCTGAAGAACATGGAGAAATTGATATGAACTCTCAAACAAATTGAAATAGGTAGTAAACACAAATAATTTTAAAAAGTAAAAAAATGGCTAAACCCGACAAACAAAGTGTTGCAGTTTAGCCATTTTCATTTTTTGTTTTTTCGTTTTTCATGTCTTGACCGGATGATTTCTTTCACCGGACTTTTATGCTATCTTTCATAGATGTTTCATATCAGCACTTGTATTCTCTTCTAATTTCTTCTGTTTCGTATCAAAATCAATCGGAAAAGTTGCATGATTGCACTTGCCGCCGCCGCAATATAAGTTAATGCCGCCGCATCCAACACCTGCTTTCCGCCTTTGATTTCTTCCTGTTCCAAAATCCCTGCTCGTCTTAGCTCCACCAATGCACGTCTGCTCGCATCAAATTCCACAGGTAATGTCACAATTTGAAACAATACGGCTACGGAGAACAAAAGGATACCTATCGTAAGCAATCCTTTTAACATGGAAAAAACAATTCCTGCCATAATAAAAAACCAAGATAAATATGATGCAATGTTTACCGCCGGTACAATCGTATTTCTAAAAATCAGCGGAGCATAATTTCGTTCATGCTGAATCGCATGACCTACTTCATGTGCTGCAATAGCATCTGAAGCAATCGCCGTTCCCATATAAACATCACGAGATAATCGCAAAACTCTATTTCTTGGGTCGTAGTGATCCGTTAAAGTTCCCTGTACAAGTTGTATTTCCACTTCCGACAAACCGTTGTTGTCCAAAATCGCCCGTGCTGTCTGCGCACCCGTATAGCCATTTCTTGTCGATACCCTCAAATACTTTTCATAAGTTGATTTCACTTTGCTTTGTGCATATAAAGTAAGCAAAACAGCCGGTATTAACAATATCATCGTTCCGTCATAATAATAAGGCATCTTCTCTCTCCTCCTCTTTGTTTTTCCGATGTGTTCTATTCTGTCTTTGTTTCACAAAATCTATTTTTCAATCTTCGAAATATATTCTCCAAAAAAGTTCTATTTCCATTCTTCCTTTTCTTGATAGGTTCCGAAAACAACCCCTTCTTCCATTGCATTTCCCCGCAAATAATCCGCTACCTTCATACGTTTTTTCCCCGGAAATTGCACTTCATACAATTTAACAAATTCATCACCTGTTGCAACTTTAAGATACTCTTTTCCAATCTCCGCAATCATTCCCGCTGCAAAGTCCGTACAGTCTTCTCCCGTTTGCTCCGCTTGAAATAACTTGATTTTCTCCCCTTGATAAAAGGTTATGGCAGAAGGCCAACCTTCTACTGCCCGAATGAGATTTGAAATCTCCTCCGCTTTTTTATTCCAACAAATATATCCGGTTTCTCTCGTAAGCATGGCTGCATAGGTCGCTATTGTATCATCCTGTTGTTGTCTTTCTATGTTCCCGCTTTTTTCCAACTGCCGCAAAGTATCATGCAATGCCTTCTTGCCTGCAACTTTTAACTTTTGGCTTAAGGTTTCAAGGCTATCTTGTTTGGTAATCTCCACTTCTTCCTTTAACAGCATATCTCCCGTATCCAATCCCTCGTCCATCATCATGGTGGTAATGCCCGTCTTTTTATCTCCGCAAAGCAAGGCATATTGAATAGGTGCTGCTCCTCTGTGTCTCGGAAGAAGAGAGGCATGCACATTGATACAGCCATGAGTCGGTATTTCCAAAATTTCTTTTGGCAAAACTTGTCCATAAGCGGTAACAACAATCACATCCGGGCAAAGACTTTTTATTTTTTCGATTGCTTCCATATCTTTAATCCGCTTCGGTTGGTATACCGCATACCCAAACTCTAAGGCTTTGCGTTTTACAGGTGTTTCTTCCATTTTTTTTCCTCTTCCTCTCGGTTTATCCTGCTGTGAAATAACCAGCACAACCTCATCAGAACGTTCCTGCAAAACTTCCAAAGAAGCTACCGCAAAATCCGGCGTTCCCATAAATACTACTCTCATACCATTTTCTCCATTTCCGATTTATCCTAACATTCTTCTGTTTCTGATTGCATCCGTTTCACAAACAAATAATACAGATGCGTTCCTTTTGCTTGTTTCACTTCCATGAACTTGCTTTATCTTTTCAAAGATAGCATATCCTTTAATCTCGTTCTGCAATATCTTTAAATAAAACCCCGTTCAAATGGTCAATTTCATGACAAAGCGCTCGTGCCAAAAGCTCCGTTCCCTCTATGGTACATTGTTCCATCTCTCTATTCTGCGCTTTTACAATTACATGATTGGGGCGAGTAACATCCATATAAACTCCTGGGATACTCAAACAACCTTCCTGCCCGCATTGACTTCCATCACTGTCTACAATCTCCGGATTAATCAACACAATCGGCCCTTCTCCGACATCAATAACAATAATGCGTCTAAGCACTCCTACCTGTGGTGCGGCAAGTCCTACTCCATCCGCATGCATCATTGTCTCTATCATATCATCAATCAACTCTTCCAACCTCGGTGTCATTTTTTCAACCGGCTTTGAAATCTTACGCAATACTTCATCGCCATCTTTTCTAATATTTCTGATTGCCATATAACTCCCCTCACTTTATCTTAACTCAATTTTGAAATTCTCTTAACCAAATAAATACTCTATCTTATTTATTCCCAAACTTCTTCCCTTCTACACGAAATGTTACATCATCGAAAGCTACTCCAAGATTGTAACAATCCAAAATCTTGATGAAATCATCTTGGTTCTAAAAACATTTTTTTGCAGAAAAAATTTTGATAAGACGATTTTCTTATAAAATAATCTTGCAATATGCTTAAACCCATTATACCATAAATACTAAATTCAAGCATCGCCCCCGGCTCGCTTTCATTAAGTGTTTAGGTATCCCTCTCACTAAACTCAAGCTTCGTTATCTCTCGCTTTCGTTAAGTGTTCACATTATACCATAAATACTAAATTCAAGCATCGCCCCCGGCTCGCTTTCCTCGTCGTAGGTTTCGTAAGTTCACTTATTTCATTTCGCAAACTTCTCGCCAACCCTGACGGGGACTCTATCTGCCAATCATACTTCGCTCTCACTCATATTCTTGGGATATTTCTGCCAAGTGTTCACATTATAGTATAAATACATTCGATTTTTGTATCACATAATATTATGCGGATTTTTTTCAACAATAACGATTACATGTTTCCCATACAGAAGGTTCCGTTTTTCCGTTTGAATATAGCGTATCATCGCTTGGACTATGGAAAGTTCTTGTTTGTCATTAATTTTTAAAATAATTTGCCAGCGATACCGCCCTTCAATCCGATTAATCAAACATGGTGCAGGTCCTAATAGGATTGCTCCTATACCTCGTTTGGCAAAATAAAACCGAAGTGCCTGCTGAATTTTCTTTGCAGTTTCAGCCGCCTCATTCGTACTGTCGGAAGTAATCAAAATACGCAAGATATCTCCATACGGCGGATAAGAAAAAGCTTTTCGAATTTCTAATTCATCTTTATAAAAATTTTGATAATCCCTGTTTTTCAAGTAACTAAAAATAGAATTTTCGGTATGATAACTTTGAATAACCGCCTCTCCGTCTTTTTTGCCTCGTCCGGCTCTTCCCGATACCTGCTCCAGCATTTGAAATGTTTTCTCCGTTCCTCTAAAATCAGGAATATCCATGCTTTGATCCGCCTGCAAAATTCCAACTAATGTAACGTTTGGAAAATCAAGCCCCTTTCCAATCATCTGTGTTCCGATTAAAATGTTTTTTTCTCCTCTTGCAAATTCTTCAAATTTTCTTTGATGCTCTCCTCGTTTTTGCGTAGTGTCTTTATCAATGCGCAGAATTTTAGCATGTGGAAAGACGGTTTGTATTTCTTCCTCAATTTTTTGCGTTCCGAATGAAATATCCTTCAGTACACCTCCACAAACAGGACAAGTTCGCACATACTTGCTTCGATGATTACAATAATGACATTTGAAGACACCTTCTTCTTTGTGATAACTCAACGTAATGTCACAATTTGGACATTTATGCACATAGCCGCAGTCAACACAGGTAAGATTTTTTGAAAAACCTCTTTTGTTCAGGAACAACAAAGTTTGGTTTCCTTGGTTCAAATTTTCTTCCATTCGACGATACAAATAACGACTAATCAAGGAGTTGTTTCCGTTTTTAAGTTCTTCTCGCATATCTACCAACGTGATGGCAGGAAGTTTTGCACCATTGGAACGCTGTGACAGTTTCAAAAGATGAAGGTCTCCTCTTTCACATTGATAAAGCTGTTGAATTGTGGGAGTGGCAGTTCCCAACAAAATGGTTGCGTTTCGCTTTTTCGCCATAAAAACACCTAATTCCACTGCATCATAACGTGGACTTTTTTCAGATTTATAAGCATCTTCATGACACTCATCAATTATGATAATTCCCACTTTAAAAAACGGTACAAACAATGCAGAACGAGGTCCGATTGCAATGGAGCATTGCCCTTGCACCATTTTTTGCCACTGTGTTTTTTTTTCTTTTTCGGTCAAAGCACTATGCATAACCGCAACTCGGTTTCCAAAAACGGTTTGAAATCTTGTGATGGTCTGCGGTGTCAGTGAAATTTCGGGAACTAAAACAATTGCCTGTCGTCCTTGCGCAACGGTTCTTCGAATAAGCTCAATATAAACTTCCGTTTTCCCTGAACCTGTAACCCCATAAAGTAAAAACGGTTTTTGCCCTCCGAACACAACCTTCTCTTTTCTTCCGTTGTCGATCTGTTCCGAGGAATTGACTTTCTTTTGTATTGAAAATTTATCTTCTTCTATTTTTTGCTTTTCTGTATTCCCTTGGCAACAGAATTTGCAATTGTTGTTTTCTATGCTCTGTTCTTGCAAAAAAACGCTTTGTACCACTCTTTGTTGTTCTTCTGTAAGTACAATTTCACTCTCTTTGATTTCGCTTGGTACAATAGATGGCTGTACCTCTTGCACAACAAGTTCCAACACCCCTTCTGTTTCCATCTGTTTTAAAACAGTAGAAGGATTTGCACAAACTTCAAGACGAATTTCATCCCAAAAGACATCGGCATACTTCCTCAAAAGTTCGGCAATTTTTTTCTTAACGACGGCATTTTTTCTTTGACGAGCAATATATTCGTCCCATTCCGATACGGAAATACGAGATATTACAAGCTTTCTTTTTTCATCCGGCGCCTTTTCTCCCTTCGGAAAAAACAGGGCAATTGCCTCTTGAAAACTGCAAAGATATTCTTCGGATATATATTTCGCAATCTCCAAAGATATTTCGTCAATAATGGGTTCATCATCAATGTATTCCAAAATTTCTTTATACACAATATCAGTTTTTCCTCGAGAATCTCCTTCCGCAACCGCTTTTTTCCCGCACCTGTTTTTTTCATCCTCTTTTTCTGTTGTATCATTACGGCTATCTTGTTCCGCTTTATTCGAACAATCATCTTGCTTGCCACCGCTGTTTTTTGATGAAAGATTGTTGGTCTCAACGTATTTCATCGTAATATCGGTTTCTTTATCAACAAGTGCAGTGACAATGCCTTCTGCAAATGAGTTTCCTTTTCCAAACGGAACACGCACTCTCTGCCCTATCCTTGTTCCTTCTTTTGCAAGATAATGAAATTTTTTATTGATGCCGCTTCCTCGACTTACAATTACTACTTCAACCAACCATTTCATAAACTTCCCGTTCCCTCTGTAACCCTACTTTTTACAAAAAAGTTCAAATCTCAACACACTTGCTTTCTATCGCATTTTTTCTTTT
>JBGZJG010000115.1:0-5618 GCA_041848665.1 Filifactor sp. | reverse complement strand
TTTTACCTTATTTATTTTACCATATTTTTTATAGGTTTGTTTTATGAAAAAATAGAATTACGCAATCTCACATGACAAAAGTAGCATTGTTTGGTAAAATAAAGTCATCAAACAATGAAGGGAGTGATTTTGTTGAATTTAGAACTACAATTAAAACAGACGCAAAAAATTGTCATGACACAGGAGTTAAGACAATCTCTTGCAATTTTACAAATGAATTCGGCAGAACTCCAGGAATTTGTTGAAAAAGAAGCAGAAGAAAATCCTACTTTAGATGTAGAGGCAAAAGAAAATACGGATTGGGAAAAATATATTAGAGATATTCGGGATAATGCTTTTCGTAAGACTTATGATGAAACGGAAAACAGTGAGTATAATCCGGAAAATTTTGTTGCAGGAAAAGTGACATTGTACGAACACATGGAACATGAACTTTCTTTTTTGGAATTAGATGAGACAGAACGAATTATAGCGGAAGATATTGTTCGGCAGTTGGATGAAGATGGATATTTTAGATTACCTATTGAACAATATTGCAAAAGAAGTCATGTAACCTTTGAAGAATTTGAAAAAATTATCCGAAAGATACAAATGACCGAACCAATCGGATTGGGAGCAAGAAATTTACAGGAAGCTTTATTCTTGCAGCTTCAAGCCAAGGGTTGTAAGGATGACATTTTGTTTCAAATCATAAGAGAAGACTTGGAACTTCTTGCAAATCGAAAGTTTTGTAAATTAATTAAAAAGTATCATATCAGCAAATCAGAGCTTTCCGAATATATTGATGAAATCAGAAGTTTAGAGCCTCGTCCGGGGAGAAATTTTAGTGCGGATGAAATCATATACATCATACCTGACGTTTATGTTGAAATAAAAGATGATAAGGTTGAGGTAACCTTTAATGAATATTCTGTACCTACATTGACCATACCGAGTATGTATCAAAAAATTTTGCTGCAAAAGGAAGATGAAGGGACCAAGGATTATATCAAAAAGCGTTTAAATCGAGCAGAGTTCGTTATACAAAGTATTGAGCAAAGAAAAAATACAATTATCCATATTGCAACGGAAATTGTAAAATACCAGAAGGATTTTTTTGTGAAATCAGATGGTCATATCATTCCTATGTTGATGAAGGATATTGCTCAAACAACCGGTTTTCATGAATCAACGGTTTCAAGAACGGTAAATGGAAAGTATATGATGACTTCGAAAGGAATTTTTGAATTTCGAGAATTCTTTTCGACGAGAATAGACGGAGAAGAGGGGATGGAATATTCCAGTTTATTTGCTAAGCAAGAACTGAAGGATTTTATAGAAACAGAGAACAAAAAATTTCCTCTTAGCGATCAAAAGATAGTACAGCTTTTAGAAAAAAAAGGGATTTTTATTTCCAGAAGAACTGTAACAAAGTATCGAGAAGAATTGGGAATACCGGCATCTTCCAAACGCAAAGAACTGCGAAGTTAATTGGGAAACAGAAAGGCAGCGAAAATGAAAATAAAAGATTATAAGAGAATGATAGCCATGCTTTTGGAAATGATAGAAGATGGGGTACACATCATTGATAAAAACAGCAACACCTTTATTTATAATCAATCCATGGCAAAGTTGGAAAATATGAAAATAAGTGATGTTATCGGAAAACCCTTTGACCAAGTTTTCGGAACTTTAAATAAAAATAACAGTACCCTTTTAAAAGCTTTGAACAAGGGAGAGCGAACACTCAATGAAAAGCAATATTATCAGAATAAAAACGGAAAGGATATTGTTACCATTAACAGCACCGTTCCGTTTGTAGTAGACGGAGAAATTGTTGCCGCTATGGAAGTTGCCAAAAACATTACCAAGATACAAGCGATGTCCGATACTATTTTGGAATTGCAAAAGGGAATTAAGCAACCAAAAAAAATCATCGAATCAAAAATCAAAAAATATCAATTTTATAATATTGTCGGAGAAAATTATAAATTTAAGAAAGTAATAGAAGTTGCAAAAAAAGCGGCAAAATCTTCCGCATCCGTTTTCATTTATGGAGCAACCGGAACAGGGAAAGAATTGATTGCACAAAGCATTCACTTTGATGGGGAACGAAAAGAGCATACATTTTTAGCACAAAACTGTGCTGCATTGCCGGAAGCTCTTTTGGAAGGGATTTTGTTTGGAACCAGCCGTGGAGGTTTTACCGGTGCAATTGACAGAGAGGGATTGTTTGAACAGGCGAACGGAGGAACTCTTTTGCTTGACGAAATTAACTCTATGCCTTATGAATTACAAGCAAAGCTCTTGCGTGTATTGCAGGAAGGGTATGTTCGACGAGTAGGGGGCAAAAAAGATATTCCTGTGGATGTAAGAATTATTGCTACAACGAATGAAGAACCGAAAAAGCTTGTAGAAGAGGGGAATCTTCGGCGGGATTTATTCTATCGTTTAAATATTATTCCGATTACGGTTCCGCCTTTGAGAGAGAGAAAAGATGACATCTTGCTTTTAGCGGAAAAATTTGTTGAAAAATACAATCGAAAATATAAAAGAGAAGTATGGATGATTTCGGAGGAGGCGAAGGAAAAGCTGTTGAATTATTCTTACCCGGGGAATGTCAGAGAACTTGAGAATATTATCATGGCTGCACTTGCTATGATTGAAAATGAACATATCTTAACAGCGGAGCATATTATGATGGAACAGGAAATTTCGCAAGCATATGGCGGAATGGAAGATGTGGAGCATAGGGTACGGGAAATGGGTTTGGATAAATACCTGGATTCGTTGGAAAAAAAGATTATACTTGATGTGTTGCATAAAAACTATTTTAATGTTTCAAGAACAGCGAAAGAATTGGGAATAAAAAGACAAACCCTCCAGCATAAAATAAAAAAATATGAAATAGAGACTAAGGAAAAATAATAAGATACGAAACACTATTAAAAAATAGATAGTGGATAAATCATAAAGAAGTAAATTTTATTATAACGTGAATCAGCGGTTCGTATGAAATGGTTATCCATCATATAAAAAGTTGTACTTGTTTTTTTATGAACGAGCGTAGTTGAAAAAATAAAAGCAACCGTATTTTCATAGATGAATGAAAATGCGGTTGCTTTTTAGCATAAGTTTATTTTACTACCAAATTCAATATTTTTCCGGTAACATAGATTTTTTTCACAATATTTTTTTCTCCGATGAAATTTTTGATGGTTTCGTTTGTATCGACAATGGAGAAGACTTCTTCTTGAGAAGCATCTTTTGAGATTGTGATTTTGCCTCTTACCTTTCCGTTGATTTGTACAGGGATTTCTATAATGGCATCAATCGTTTTTTCTTCGTTCCAAGTAGGCCATTTTGCATGGTCCATGTCATTTTCAAAATTTTGCTTTTCCCAAATTTCACAACAGATATGAGGTGCCACAGGATAAAGTAAAGTAATAAAATCACGAAGTTCGCCTTTGGTAATGAAATTATCATCATAAAATTGATTTAATGCACTCATCATGGCAGCGATAGCAGTGTTGAATTTTACATTTTCAAAGTCCTCAGACACTTTTTTTATAGTTTTGTGCATCAATGAAGAATGTTGCTCGCTGTAAGCTTCTTCTTCCTTTAAAATTTCCTGCAACTTCCACACTCTATCCAAAAATCTTTTGCAACCTTTTACGCTACTGTCCGACCACACTGCAGGGCGTTCATACTCACCGATAAACATAATATAGGTTCGCAGGGTATCTGCTCCGTAATTGTCAATAATTTCATTAGGATTGATTACATTTCCTTTCGATTTGGACATCTTTTCTCCGTCAGGTCCCAAAATCAAACCTTGTGCAGTACGTTTCTTATAAGGCTCGGAGTATGATACTTCACCGATATCATGAAGGAATTGATGCCAAAAACGAGAATAAATCAAGTGACGACTGACATGTTCCATTCCGCCATTGTACCAATCCACCGGTCCCCAATAATCAAGTGCTTCGTGTGAAGCGAAATGTTTGTCATTGGACGGATCCATGTAGCGTAAGAAATACCAAGAAGAACCTGCCCATTGAGGCATTGTGTCCGTTTCACGTTTTGCTGAATGTCCGCAAACAGGACAAGTTACGTTAACCCAATCTTTAATATTTGCCAAAGGAGATTCTCCGGTATCCGTCGGATGATATTCTTCAATGTCAGGCAATGTAACCGGCAATTCTTCTTCCGGAACAGGAACAATTCCACAATGTTCACAGTGAATAACCGGAATTGGTTCTCCCCAATAACGTTGTCGGTTAAATGCCCAATTTTTCATTTTATAATTGGTTTTCGGTTCGCCAATTCCTTTTTCTTTAATGTAAGAGATAATAGCAGGAATTGCTTCACTCATTTTCATTCCGTCAAATTGACCGGAATTTACCAAAGTATCGTCATCAGAAGAAAGATACACTTCTTCTTGTACATTTCCACCTTTTAAAACTTCAACAATCGGAATATTAAATTTTTTCGCAAATTCCCAGTCACGACTATCATGTGCAGGAACTGCCATGATTGCACCGGTTCCATAGCCCATCATAACATAATCGGAAATCCAAATCGGAATTTCTTTTCCGGTGAGAGGATTGATTGCACGTAAACCTTGAATTTCAACACCGGTCTTATCTTTTGCTAATTGCACACGTTCAAATTCCGTTTTTTTCGTCGCTTGTTCCTGATACGCACGAACTTCATCAAGATTTTTGATGGAAGTTTCGTATTTTTTCAAATAAGGGTGTTCAGGAGCAATTACCATAAATGTAACACCGAAAATAGTGTCGGGGCGTGTTGTATAAATGCGCAAAACATCATCTGTACCCGCAAGCGAAAAATCAACTTCTGCTCCATGACTTCGCCCAATCCAATTTTCTTGCTCCGATTTTATTCTGGGCAGAAAATCTAAATCAGTTAAACCCTCTAACAATTTGTCGGCGTATTCTCTGATTTTTAAGAACCAAACATCCTTTTCCATTTGTACGACTTCATGTCCGCAACGGTCGCAAACACCGTTCTGCGATTCTTCGTTTGCCAATACAACCTTACAGTGTTCACAAAAATTTACATAAGTTTTATCCTTATAGGCCAATCCTTTTTTCAGCATTTGAAGAAAAATCCATTGTGTCCATTTGTAATATCCGGTATCGGTAGTATCAACCGTTCTATTCCAATCAAACGAATAACCGGCAGCTTTCAACTGATTGCTGAAGACCTCAATATTTTTATCCGTAACTTTTCTCGGATGTTCTCCGGTTTGCATGGCATAATTTTCAGTCGGAAGACCGAAGGCATCCCAACCAATAGGAAATAATACATTGTATCCTTCCAGACGTCTTTTTCTGGAAATTACTTCCAATGAAGTATATGCTCTGATATGTCCTACGTGCAAGCCCGCACCGGACGGATAGGGAAATTCGATTAAATTATAATACTTTTTTTTGGTATGGTCGATTTCTGCACGAAACGTTTGATTTTTCTCCCAATGTGATTGCCATTTTTTTTCAATTTCATTTGGATTATAGTCTCTCATCCTAACATCTCCTTACATAATTATAAAAATTTATCCATTTGTTTTTTTGAAAACAAATTATAATACCTGTTTTTAATAGGTGTATCCCTGT
>JBGZJG010000114.1:0-23918 GCA_041848665.1 Filifactor sp. | reverse complement strand
TCACGACGTTCTGAACCCAGCTCGCGTACCACTTTAATGGGCGAACAGCCCAACCCTTGGGACCTGCTACAGCCCCAGGATGTGATGAGCCGACATCGAGGTGCCAAACCTCCCCGTCGATGTGGACTCTTGGGGGAGATAAGCCTGTTATCCCCAGGGTAGCTTTTATCCGTTGAGCGATGGCAATTCCACTTTCTACCACCGGATCACTAAGCCCGACTTTCGTCTTTGCTCGACTTGTCTGTCTCGCAATCAAGCTCCCTTTTGCCTTTGTACTCTTCTCACGATTTCCGTCCGTGATGAGGGAACCTTTGGACGCCTCCGTTACTCTTTGGGAGGCGACCGCCCCAGTCAAACTGCCTGCCAAGCAGTGTCCTATTCCATGCTTCAATGGATCTAGTTAGAATTCAAGCAACACAAGGGTGGTATCCCAACAGCGACTCCTACAAGGCTGACGCCCTATACTCTTTGTCTCCCACCTATCCTGTACATCTATTACCTAAATCCAATGCTAAGCTGCAGTAAAGCTCCATGGGGTCTTTCCGTCCTGTCGCAGGTGTCCGGCATCTTCACCGGCACTACAATTTCACCGAGTCTGTTGTTGAGACAGTGCCCAAATCGTTACGCCTTTCGTGCGGGTCGGAACTTACCCGACAAGGAATTTCGCTACCTTAGGACCGTTATAGTTACGGCCGCCGTTTACTGGGGCTTAAGTTCGAACCTTCGATTGCTCTAAGTCTTCCCCTTAACCTTCCAGCACCGGGCAGGCGTCAGCTCCTATACTTCACTTTTCAGTTTCGCAGAAACCTATGTTTTTGGTAAACAGTCGCTTGGGCCTATTCTCTGCGGCCTGATCTCTCAGGCTCCCCTTCTCCCTAAGTTACGGGGTTATTTTGCCGAGTTCCTTAACAACAGTTCTCTCGCTGGCCTTAGGATTCTCTCCTCACCTACCTGTGTCGGTTTGCGGTACGGGCACCTTCGTCTCACTAGAGGCTTTTCCTGGCAGTTTGAATGATTCGGCTTCGCTACTTTATTTCACTCCCCTTCACAGCTTGTAATTGTATGGGTGGTTTTTCCTCCCCTTACTTACTTACTGCTTGGACACGCTCTACCAACGGCGTGCTCCGGTCATCCTCCTGCGTCCCCCCTTCGTTCATACAACTACGGTGGTACGGGATTTATTACCCGTTATCCATCACCTACGCCTTTCGGCCTTGGCTTAGGTCCCGACTTACCCTGAGCGGACGAACCTTCCTCAGGAACCCTTAGGTTTTCGGCCGGAAGGATTCTCACCTTCCTCTCGCTACTCATGCCAACATTCTCTCTTCTATACAATCCACTTCTTCTTTCGATTTAGCTTCCTCTCGTATACAATGCTCTCCTACCACTATATATTTCTATATAATCCAAAGCTTCGGTATTATGTTTTAGCCCCGGTAATTTTCGGCGCAGGATCACTCGACCAGTGAGCTATTACGCACTCTTTCAATGTATGGCTGCTTCTAAGCCAACATCCTGGTTGTCTATGCAATCCCACATCCTTTCCCACTTAACATATATTTTGGGACCTTAGCTGTTGGTCTGGGCTCTTTCCCTTTTGACTATGAACCTTATCACCCATAGTCTGACTGCTTTGCGCTATATATGGCATTCTTAGTTTGATAGTTCTCAGTAATCTAGAAGACCCATTAAACAGTCAGTGCTTTACCTCCATATATATCTTGCAAAACGCTAGCCCTAAAGCTATTTCGGAGAGAACCAGCTATCTCCAAGCTCGATTGGAATTTCACCTCTATCCACACCTCATCCCCGCACTTTTCAACGTACGTGGGTTCGATCCTCCATTTCCTGTTACGGAAACTTCAATCTGGACATGGATAGGTCGCCTGGTTTCGGGTCTGCAATACTATACTTTTGCCCTATTAAGACTCGCTTTCGCTTCGGCTTCACACCTTAAGTGTTTAACCTTGCATAGTATCACAACTCGTTGGCCCGTTCTACAAAAAGTACGCAGTCACCCTTTCGGGCTCCTACAGTTTGTAAGCATATGGTTTCAGGTTCTTTTTCACTCCCCTCCCGGGGTTCTTTTCACCTTTCCCTCACGGTACTATTCTCTATCGGTCGCTGGGTAGTATTTAGCCTTGGGGGGTGGTCCCCCCGTCTTCCCACAAGGTTTCTCGTGTCTCGTGGTACTCTTGATCATTTCTTCTCTGTCTACTTTTCGTCTACGGGACTTTTACTCTTCTTTGGTCTACTTTTCCAAGTATGTTCGACTAAGTTTTCAGCTCTTTTTGAAATGTCTACCCCGGGTCGATTGCTCTCCCCGGTTTGGGCTCTTTCGCTTTCGCTCGCCGCTACTTACGAAATCGATGTTTCTTTCTTTTCCTCCGGGTACTTAGATGTTTCAGTTCTCCGGGTTCCCTTCCCATAACTATGCATTCATTATGGGATATACAGTCTTTACTCTGTATGAGTTTCCTCATTCGGATATCTACGGCTCTTTAGTTGCTTGCACTTCCCCGTAGCTTTTCGCAGCTTACCACGTCCTTCTTCGGCTCTCAGCGCCTAGGCATTCTCCATATGCTCTTTTCTACTTGATCTTTGCTTTTCAAAAACTTGTTGTTTTTTCTTTGCTCTGTTTCTCTTTTTTGCTTTCGGTGAAATTACAGTTTACACTCTTACGACGTTTCAAAAAAACCTTCTTTGCTTTGTCTTTTTCCGTTCTTCTTTGTTGAATTCACGAAAAAATACTTCGCAATTCTTAC
Source organism: Filifactor sp. (assembly GCA_041848665.1). Lineage (GTDB taxonomy): Bacteria > Bacillota > Clostridia > Peptostreptococcales > Filifactoraceae > Filifactor. The sequence continues at coordinate 21,153 of JBGZJG010000114.1, read as the reverse complement.
TCTTGAGTTTATCTCTCGATTTTATTTGTTTCTTCTATCGTCTCGCGCTTTCTCTGTAATTTCTCAGATGTTATGCAGTTTTCAAGGTACAATCGATTGCTTCGCTTTTTGCTTTTTTCTTTGTTGAACTTACTCAAAAATGCTTGCAATCTTTTTTCTTTTGTTTTTTGAAGGCTGAACCTTCAAAACTAAACAGCAGATTTCTTTTCTCCCTAGAAAGGAGGTGATCCAGCCGCACCTTCCGATACGGCTACCTTGTTACGACTTCACCCCAGTCATTTGTTTTGCCTTAGGCAGATGCATCCTTTCGGTTTGCTCTCTGACTTTGGGCCCCCCAAACTCCCATGGTGTGACGGGCGGTGTGTACAAGACCCGGGAACGCATTCACCGCGACATTCTGATTCGCGATTACTAGCAACTCCAACTTCATGTAGGCGAGTTTCAGCCTACAATCCGAACTTAGATCGTCTTTTTGAGGTTTGCTTGACTTCACAGTTTCGCTTCTCTCTGTAACGACCATTGTAGCACGTGTGTAGCCCTAAACATAAGGGGCATGATGATTTGACGTCATCCCCACCTTCCTCTAAGTTGTCCTTAGCTGTCTCAATAGAGTCCCCATCTTAATGCTGGCAACTATTGACAAGGGTTGCGCTCGTTGCGGGACTTAACCCAACATCTCACGACACGAGCTGACGACAACCATGCACCACCTGTATCCATTGTCTACCCGAAGGCAGAAGTCCTCGATTAAAAGGCTGTCATTGGTATGTCAAGTTTAGGTAAGGTTCTTCGCGTTGCTTCGAATTAAACCACATGCTCCGCTGCTTGTGCGGGTCCCCGTCAATTCCTTTGAGTTTTACTCTTGCGAGCGTACTCCCCAGGCGGAGTACTTAATGTGTTAACTTCGGCACCGAGCTCTCGCCCGACACCTAGTACTCATCGTTTACGGCGTGGACTACCAGGGTATCTAATCCTGTTTGCTCCCCACGCTTTCGTGCCTCAGTGTCAGTTACGGTCCAGAAAGTCGCCTTCGCCACCGGTATTCCTCCTAATATCTACGCATTTCACCGCTACACTAGGAATTCCACTTTCCTCTCCCGCACTCAAGTATCGCAGTTTTAAAGGCTTACATTGGTTGAGCCTATGCTTTTCACCTCTAACTTGCTATACCACCTGCGCACCCTTTACGCCCAGTTATTCCGGATAACGCTTGCCCCCTACGTATTACCGCGGCTGCTGGCACGTAGTTAGCCGGGGCTTCCTTTTAGGGTACTGTCATTTCTTTCTTCCCCTACTACAGAGTTTTACGACACGAATGCCTTCTTCACTCACGCGGCGTTGCTGCATCAGGGTTCCCCCCATTGTGCAATATTCCCCACTGCTGCCTCCCGTAGGAGTTTGGACCGTCTCTCAGTTCCAATGTGGCCGTTCACCCTCTCAGGCCGGCTACTGATCGTTGCCTTGGTGGGCTTTTATCTCACCAACTAGCTAATCAGATGCGGGCTCATCTTTGTCCACCTCAGTTTTGATATACTTTGGATGCCCTTAGTATATGTTATATGGTTTTAGCTATTCTTTCGAATAGTTATTCCTTTGACAAAGGCAGATTACCCACACGTTACTCACCCGTCCGCCACTAACTTCTTATCTCTTTGTCCCGAAGAACTCCAACATAAGTCGTTCGTTCGACTTGCATGTGTTAAGCACGCCGCCAGCGTTCATCCTGAGCCAGGATCAAACTCTTCGTTTTAATCTCTCTCTCAGCTTTTTCTCTCCGATTTCTCTTCAAAGTTATTCACTGGTTTGCTTTTTGTTTCGTTTCCCTTTTTCAAGGGTTTTGAAACTTGGTTTTTTTCGCTTGTAATATTTCTATTACTTTTTTATCTGCTGTTTAGTTTTCAAGGTTCTTTCTTACTTCTTCTTTATTGCTTTCTTGTTTCTTCGCTGTCTCTCTTGCAAAACAGCTTGTTTATCTTACCATCTCTCCTATGTTTTGTCAACTGTTTTTTTTATTCTTTTTTCTTTCTTTTCTCACAGTCTTTTTCACGGGTCTTAAGGAGCTTTTTTTCTCTCCCGACGGTGCTTATTAATTTATCATACTTCTTTCTTCTTGTCAATATCTTTTCTTCTTCTTTTTTTCTTTTGTAAATTGCAACAGTAAGCGTCATATTTTTTTCAAGAAACTTTCTTGACCTCATTCACTCTGCAGTCAAGATAAATTTCATTTGCAAATTTACCGTCAACTATTTTTCTTGGATATATGTCTATATAATTCTATGTCGCTTTGGGATAAGACTTACTTTTTTCTCTTCTTTTTTTCCTTTTTTTATATCTTTAGAATCTCTTCTGCTTTTTCCACTATCTTATCTGCTTTGTATGTTTCTAATTCTTCTCGGTCTCGAAATCCCCAAAGAACTCCTACTGTATATGCTCCCGCACTTTTCCCTGTCATCATATCCGTCTTGGTATCTCCAATATATGCACACTCTTGCGGTTCAATTCCTATTTCTTCAAAAATGGAATACAAGGCTGCCGGATCGGGTTTTAATGCAATGCCTTCTCTCTGCCCATAAATTCTGTCGAAGGTTTTTTCTCCAAAGAGTGCTTCTACAATTTTCACAGTTGTACTATGCGGTTTGTTAGATAATACAGCTATTATATCCCCCCTGTTTTTTAATTCGGAAATTAATTCTCTTATCCCCTCATACACTTCACACAAATACAAATAATTTTTATCGTAAGTTTCATTATACATGGCACACACTTTTGTAAAGTTATCTTGTGTATCGGCATTTTGATATTCCAACAAGCGATGCACTAATTTAGCTGCACCATCTCCCACAAATTGTTTGTACCTCTCTGTATCCACCTCCTGAAATCCATAGTGTGTTAGGGCCTTATTTCCAAAATAAGAGATGGACGGAATCGAGTCCACCAACGTTCCGTCTAAATCAAAAATATATGCTTTTATCATGTTTCATTCTCCTGTTCTTTTCCGAAAATTTACATCTTTTTTATAGATTTATTATAATTTTTTTCTTTCCCAAAATCCTTTGCTCAACAAAAAAATTCAAACAGTTTCATCAATTTAAGAAACTACCTGTTTTTGTTATACCTATTTTATTATTAAAATTATTTTATACGATATCTAAAATAAAAATAGGAATCCTGTAAGTAATCACTGATTAAAGTTATAATAAAATTTACTGTTTTTAATGCTATTATATTTTATTTTTTATAAATTATACATTGTATCTATATTTTATGCGAAATCCTATTTAAAAAGACACTCTTATTTCAATAATACTAAATATACTAACTAATTATAATATATTTTTTGTGGTTATTTTAGATATTCGTATTAAAATAATGGTTCGTATCACATACTTCCTTCGTGAGAGAAAAAAGCTCCGCATAAAAACAAAAAAAATATCTATTGAAAAACAATTTTTTGCAATCCAATAGATAAATTTTACTATTTTACCGTTAGAATTTCAATACATTAAGTCCTATTTGTTCATCTACCTTTCGTTCCAAAGTTCCCTCTACATTTATAATAAAAATTTCAGAAGTTGCACTAATCCAAGCCTCGTTCAAATGCCCTCCAAATGCTTTTCCATCCTCATCGCCAAGTGTAATGTGCAAATGAAGATAGACTTCTCCGTCTTTTCTCGTTACATTTCCGGTTAGATTGGTAATCTCGAAACTGCCATTCATTTCATTTTTATAATACTTCTGCTCCTCTACGTCATATACTCCCATAATACATTTGGAAACCGCACCGATACCCGAAACAATACCGACCTGAACATTCTCCTTTTCACAAATCTCTTGTATGGAAGACAAAATTTCTTGCCCTCTGTCTGCACGAATTGCCAATACATTTCCCATTTTTTTGTATTCCATAATAATCACCCTTTCTATATAAAAAACACATACGCATAAATAATAAAAACCTGATGAAACGGTAGATATTAGTCGCTCTCCGCAAGCGATACGTTTTCGCATTTCATTTACAAATAAAGCTGCTATGTTATTCCATTTTGATTGAAACGCCCCTTTTGATGCTGCTTTACGGTATTTTTGTTCCGTTAAGTCATAACCCTATTCTACCGGCTTTATCTTCCAAATCCTATCCGCATATTCCCTTGTACTTCTATCTGCGGAAAAAATTCCGGCATTTGCAATATTGCTGAGCATCATCTGTGCAAAGTGTCGGGAATTTTTGTACACTTCCTGCACTTCATGTTGTTTTTGTACATAACTTTCAAAATCCGCCAAATTCATGTACGGATCACTATGCAAAAGATAGTTGACAATGTCGATAAACTCTTTTCCGCCCATTCTTGTCGTTCGAATAAAATCAATCGTTTTTTTGATTTCTTCCTTTTCACGATAATATTTGATACTCTCGTACCCCTCTGCTGCCAACTGATTTACTTGTTCTTTTGACATTCCGAAAATAAAAATATTATCCGCCCCGACCTGTTCGTAAATTTCAACGTTTGCACCATCCATCGTTCCTAAAGTTACCGCCCCATTGAGCATAAATTTCATATTTCCCGTTCCGGAAGCCTCTTTGCCCGCCTGCGAAATTTGCTCACTGATTTCTGCGGCAGGAATAATTTTTTCCGCCAAGGTAACTTTGTAATCTTCAATAAATACAACTTTTATAAACGGAGCTGTCTGACTGTCTTTTTCAATCAACTCCGACAAAGAACAGATATAACTGATGATTTGTTTTGCCATATAGTATCCGGCAGAAGCTTTCGCCCCAAAAATAAATGTTCTCGGTGTAATTTGCATTCCTTCTTCTTTTATTTTTCGATATAAATAGATAATATGCAATGCATTTAACAGTTGTCTCTTATATTCATGAAGTCTTTTTACCTGCACATCAAAAATAGAGTCAGGATTGATAACAAGGTTATTTTGCTTTTGCAAAAATTCAGCTAACTGTATCTTTTTCTGCCGTTTCATTTCTAAGAGTTTCTTCAACACTTCTTCATTGTCACGATATCCATTCAATTTAGAAAGCTGTGACAAATCCTTCAAAAATCCGTCTCCGATTACTGCCGTCAAATAGTTTGTAAGTTCCGGATTTGCTTCTGCAAGCCATCTGCGTGGAGCAATTCCGTTTGTAACATTTGTAAATTTTCCGGGATAAATTTTGTCAAATGCAGCAAAAGTTTCTTGTTTTATAATATCTGAATGTAATTTCGATACGCCGTTTACACTATGACTTCCGATCATACAGAGATTTGCCATCCGAATGGTATCATTGTGAATAACTGACATTTTATTCATATCGGAGCCTGCACTTTGCCCCCTCTCATAGATAAAACGATTGTTAATCTCCTGTATGATGGTATAAATTCTCGGCAAAATATGATGAATTAAATCCGCAGACCATTTTTCCAACGCTTCACTCATAATGGTATGATTGGTATAAGCACATGTATTTACGGTAATATCCCACGCCTGATCCCATTGATACTCATACTCGTCCATCAAAATCCTCATCAATTCAGGGATACATAGTGACGGATGGGTATCGTTGATATGGATTGCAGCCTTTTTTGCCAAATTATCCAATGTATGATATTTTTCAAAATGCATTTTTAGAATTTGCTGCAATGAGGCACTGACAAAAAAGTATTGTTGCTTAATACGTAGTTTCTTTCCTTCTATGTTATCATCCGCCGGATACAATACTTTCGAAATGGATTCCGCAATCGCCTCTTCTTCAGAGGATTTGCTATATTCTCCTCTCGAAAAAAGCGGCATATCAAAACCTGTCTTTGCTTTCGCACTCCAAAGCCGCAACGTATTTACCGCCTTGCTTTGATATCCGGAAATCAACAAATCATAAGGTTTTGCAACTACGGTATAATAATTGGTGTGTAAAATCTTTAAACCCTTATCCGTCCACTGCTCTTTCGTGTTCCCATAAAACCGAACTTCGACTTCCTCATCCGCACGAGGGAGCAAAGTATATTCTCCCATATCGAGCCACTCATCCGGCAATTCCATTTGCCATCCATCTTGAATTTTTTGCTTAAAAATACCGAATTCATACAAAATCGAAAAACCGGTTACCGGATAATTTTGCGTTGTCAACGCATCCAGATAACACGCTGCCAAACGTCCAAGACCACCATTCCCAAGTCCCGCATCCGGCTCCATCTCATAGATGTCATCCAAATTGACGTTATGGTTCTCCAAATAGTTTCTTGTATCCTTCTCCAATCCCAAATTAAACAGATTGTTTTTCAAAGAACGTCCCATCAAAAACTCCATGGACATATAGTACACCATTTTCTTTTCTTCTTCCTGTACCTTTTTTTGAAATACATATCTGTCTTTCGCCAAAATTTTTTTAACAGTCTCAAGCAAGGCTTCATAAATTTGTCTCCGGTTTGCCGTATCAAGGTCAACCGCAAAACTACATTGTAGGTACTCATTGAGTCCTTCTTTCAGCTGCAACGTTCTATCCATAGTTCTCTCCCTGTTCAAAATTTATTTCCGTAAAAATACAATTATTCCTGTGCTGCACAAAGAACAACAGCATATTCTTCCATAAAAACAAATTTATTGTATAGAAGATGATGCTCCCTATTTCTTAAATATTTTACACACACCTTTTCAAAGCATTTTATTACGAGACTTCCTTTTTCATTTCTATTTTAGCAATGCCTCATAAAGTTCCTTATAGTCTCCAACCGGTTTTTTCCAACTCAAGTCTTGTACCATTGCATTTTTTATAAGTCGTTTCATTTCTTCTTGCCTATCATAAAGCATCAAAGCCCGCTTTATCGCATGGAGCATATCATGTGCATTATAAGACTCAAACGTAATTCCGGTTCCTTCCCCTGTCTGTGGATTATATGGCATTACCGTATCCTTCAAGCCGCCGATACGATGCACAATCGGTACGGAGCCATAACGCATCGCTATCATTTGTGACAAACCGCAAGGCTCTTGTCTGGACGGCATGAGAAAAAAATCCGACGCCGCATAAATTTTAGAGGCAATATCCGTTGAAAATTTAATGATACTTCGCACCTTATCGTGATGGTTCCATTCAAAATTCGCCATCCCATACTCATATTGTTCCTCTCCTGTACCAAGCAAAACAAATTGCATATTCATTTGTGCAATTTCTTCCGACACCGCCATAACCAAATCCAATCCTTTTTGCGCCGTAAGCCTGCTAACCATAGCAATCATCGGAATATCTTCATTTTGCTCCAAAGCATATTCCTTTTGAAATTCCGTCTTGTTCCTTCGTTTCCTCATCAAACTGCGGAATGTGTAATTTTGATAGACCGACTTGTCCGTATGCGGGTTAAAAACCTCCATATCAATGCCATTGATAATTCCGACAATCTTATGCCGCTCTGCCAAAAGAATATTATGCATACCGAAAGAAAAATATGGATTTAGTATTTCCTGTCCATATGTTTTGCTAACCGTTGTTACCTTATCCGCTGTCTGAATAGCTCCTTTCAGCAAATTTAAACAGCCGTCATACATCAAAATTTCTCTGACATCTTCTCCCAAGCTGAATACAGAACCTAAAATATCAGGAGAAAATTTGCCTTGGAACTCAATATTATGAATGGAAAACACAGTCCTTATTCCTGTATAAAACAAATCACTCGACTTATAAATCGTATTTAAATACACAACCGAAAGCGCAGTGTGCCAATCATTGGCTTGAATGATATCAGGTCTGAAATCAATTCTTCGCATCATCTCAATTGCCGCTTTGGAAAAGAAAGCATATCGTTCGCCGTCATCATATTCTCCATAAATCTGCTCTCTCCAAAAATAATATTCGTTATCCAAAAGATAGAATGTTACTCCATCTTGGATTGTCTCAAAAATTCCACAATACATTTGTTTTCCTGCAATATGGACATTAAAACAATCAACGAACTTGATATGTTCCTTTCCTTTTCCGATTTTTTTGTAATAAGGTATTACAACCCTCACATCAAGTCCTTGGCGCTTCAATTCTTTCGGCAACGCTCCCATAACATCGCCCAAACCGCCTACCTTCACAAAAGGAGCAGCTTCCGCCGCAACAAACAACACTTTCATATATGCAAATCCCCCTTATTCCCATCAAAATACCCGCACTAACTCTGCTTTGTCTGACACAAAGAAACAATCCGCTGTTCTCCAAAAACAAATTTTCCGTTTGATTTCATGAAACGTATCACAAAAAACATTCCAAAAACCTGTATCAAAATAGATTATGCCGAAAGGATAGCTCCTTAAAACAAGATGGTGCTTTTTATTTTAGGCAGTATAAATTCCACATTCCCTACACTGTTTCCGCTTTTGGAATAACAACCGGACAATTTCCACTCCCCTTTAATTCAATTCCTTCCGAAACAGTGACTCTCTTATCCGATATAACATAATCCAACCTTGCGTTCTGTTCAATTTTGGTATCCTGCATAATAATAGAATTTCGGATGACTGCTCCCTTTGCAATACTGACATTACGAAAGATAATACTATTTTCCACACAACCATCCACCACACAACCGTCTGCCAAAATACTGTTTACTGCTTTGCTCTCCATTCCGTAATACGTCGGTGCACTATCTTTGGTACGTGTCAAAATCGGATAATTAGACAAAAACAGCTTTCGTCTGATTTCATTTTCTCTCAAGTCCATATTCGTTTCATAATAATCTTTCATGCTATGAACTTTTCTGCAATAATTTTTGAGCTCATAGGCATAGATCGTTCTCTCCGTAAAATTTTTGCAGATATAATCTCGGGAAATATCTTCCCAACCTAATGTCAAACCTTTGTTTACCATTTTTTTCAAAAAATTTCGTTTCATAATATAAATGTTAAGCAAACAATTTTCTTCTTTTGTACCTTCTTCGGAATGATAGAGTGCATCTATAATTTTTCCGTTTTCATCAACGATTACTTCCGTCTCTTCTTCTCTCGGCACTCGTTTCTTGTAAACTACGGTAATATCCGCACCTTTTCGCATATGAAAATTCATCAGCTCCTGAATATCTATCGTAAATACCATGCTTCCTTCCATCAAAATGCAGTACTCCTGCAACATCTCATTGATATAATTTTGAACATTATACAATGCCTCAAAACGTGTACGATAACTTTGCAAATCCGACTCTACCGCAAGCGGTGTCAAAATTTTCAATCCTCCGTTCTTGCGATTCAAATCCCAATCTTTTCCCCAACCCACATGATCCATGAGAGAATTGTAATTTCTTCTGGCAATAATGCCTATATTCGATACACGTCCGTTAACAAGTGCCGATAAAGAAAAATCAATCAATCGAAAACGTCCACCTACCGGCAAGGAAGAAATCGAACGTCTATTATCCAACACTCCCAAATTACTTCGTACATAATTATCTGCAAAAATCAATGCAAATGCGTTCATAAAACCCTTCCTTTCCTAAACAGATTTGTCAACGAGCAAGCCGCTTTTGACAATTTTTTCTTTCCCTATCGTAATCCCTTTTGCAACAACGGTAATTTCTTCTTTTTCTCCGTCCTGCTCCTTATCTCCGACTTTTGCCCCTTCTTCAATAATCACATCCGATGCTACAATCGCACGATATAACCTTGCTCCGTCCTTAATGACCGCTCCCGACATCACAACGCTGTCTTCCACCACCGCATTTTCCCCAACAAAAACCCCCGGAGAAATCACAGAATGCAAAACCGTTCCCCGTATATCACATCCTTCGCAAACCATCGCCTGTTTTATCTGTGCATCACAACCTACATATTGCGGCAAAAAAGCGGTATGACGATAATAAATTCTCCATAACGGATCATTGATATAAAAATTGTTCGTATCGTTGACCAAATCCATATTTGCTTGCCACAAACTTTCAATCGTTCCGACATCTTTCCAATATCCATGATACGGGTAAGCAAATAATCTTTCCCCATGTTTCAACATAAGAGGAATAACATCTTTTCCGAAATCATGTGCCGTATGCTCCGCATTTTCTTCCAAATGCAAATATTCCTTCAATTTACTCCACGTAAAAATATAAATTCCCATAGACGCCTTATTTGATTTGGGTTGTGCCGGTTTTTCCTCAAACTCATACACCGACAAATCATTATTGGTATTCATAATCCCAAAACGATTTGCCTCCTCCATCGGCACATCAATAACCGCAATGGTCAAATCCGCCTGCTTTACCTTGTGAAATTCCAACATCAAAGAATAATTCATCTTATAAATATGATCTGCCGAAAGAATTAACACATATTCCGGATTATATTGTTCAATGTAATTGAAATTTTGATAGATTGCATTTGCCGTTCCCTGATACCATTCTCCTGTTTTGCCTTCCGTATACGGCGGCAGAATGGACAATCCGCCATCCATACGGTCCAAATCCCAAGGTTGTCCGTTTCCGATATAGCTGTTAAGCTCCAAAGGTTTGTATTGCGTTAAGACCCCCACTTCCGTTATTCCCGAATTGACACAGTTGGATAATGTAAAATCAATAATTCGATACTTTCCTCCAAAAGGTACTGCGGGTTTTGCCATATCTTTTGTCAATACATCCAGCCGACTTCCCTGTCCGCCTGCCAAAAGCATTCCTATCATTTCTTTTTTCTTATCCATAAGCTTTTCCTTTCCGACCCACCGTCAATTTTGTTTTATAATGAAACAACCGTTCAATATCTCCATTATTTTTTGCGGAGCAATACATCTTTACACAACAACATGAATATCTTATTATAAAATATCTGTAAATAAGTTTTTTATTTCTCCTCTACAAAACTGCCTTTGTTTTCCAACCAATCCACCTCTGCCGTTTTGCAAGAATATTACGTCAAAAACCCCTATTTTATACGAAACACGATTTTAAAATATAGATATCGTGTCTAATTTTGAAACATAAAACAAATCATAATACCATTAAAAGTAGATTTTATAATATGTTTAAGCAGCGTTTCCTATTAACCCGAAAGCGAACTCTATCTCTGCAACCAAGAATAAAATTCAAAAAACGGATAACAAAGCGAACGATATGGTTTGCAACCGATGCCCCCTACAAGGAAACCTATGCTCTTACCCATTGATATGCAATACGCATGGAGCCGTCATCGACATGGATAATTCCGCATTTTTGAAATCCGTACTTTTCAAATTGCCTTTGCATAATATGGTTATCTTGATGCGTGTCCACTCGTATATTATCCGAACATTTTTTGCAATGCTCCGATACCAATTCAAAAAGTCCGTTCACCTTTCCGTCGCCCGCCATTCTGTGAATGGTAATATACGGCTCATTATTTCTCCACCGCCCATACTCTATCTTCCGATATGTCGGTTCTTCCCCATAACATAGGGCAAATACCCCGCAAATTCTTTCTTTATTGCAAATCACATGGCTTTTTTCACTTATTATATCGTCTTTTATCAATTCTTCACTCGGATAAACATGGCCCCATTGTTTTGAATTTCCCGTTCGTATCATAAACTCCTGTGCAAAACGATAAATTTCCGCAATTTGATTAAAGTCCTCCGGCACCGCTCTTCTAATATACATATCTTCCTCCGCTGTGACTCTTACATTGTATAATACTCTTGCAGCCTATATTCTTCATTTCTGAAACAAAGTACCTCCTCAAAAAAGCACCTGAATTTTATCATTTTCTTATCCGGCACAACGTAAGCGCTTACCATGATACATGGAGAAAACATTGTCTCCTTATACAACCGCCTTCCATTTTTCAATTTTTTTGCCGAAAATTTTTTCTTTCATAGATTTTTCAACATCTCGATTTCATCTATCTATTTTTTTGTCAATAAATCCTTCTTTCTTGCAGGCGTAGCGGATTTTTTTCTCGGCTGTGATTTTTTGAAATACATGGTGCAAAACGGAGGTATCGTTATTTCAATACTGTATTCAAATCCTCCGTACTCCTTCTTACTTGTCTTAACCAATCCGTTCGTAAATCCGCTTCCTCCGAAACCGCTGTTTTCTGTCGAAAAAATTTCCTTATAATTTTGACGATATGGCACACCGATACGATACCCTTTCAAAGTTTGCGAAGAAAAATGGCATACCACCAAAATTTCCTCTCCCAATTTATTCCTTCTGGTAAACGCAAGAACATTATTACTATAATCATCCACTACATTCCATCGAAAACCTTCCCATGCATAATCAAGTTCCCAAAAAACGGAATTTTTTTTGTAAATAATATTCAACTCCCGCACAAAATCTCGATGCGCTCTATGACTATCAAAGGCAAGCAAATTCCAATCCAATTCATTTTCTTCATTCCACTCGATAAACTGTGCAATATCCGCTCCCATAAATAACAGTTTTTTTCCGGGATGTGCATACATATATGCCAAAAATGTTCTCAAATTTGAAAATTTTTCATGATAATCGCCGGGCATTTTGTTAAGCAGAGAACATTTTCCATGAACCACCTCATCATGTGAAATCGGAAGAATAAAATTCTCTGAAAAAGCATAGGTCATACCGAATGTCAAATCATTGTGATGATATTGTTTAAAGTACGGATCCATCTTCATATAATGAAGCGAATCATTCATCCATCCCATATTCCACTTGAAATTAAAACCCAAACCGCCATCTTCCACCGGATGTGTAACCTTTGCATAGGCAGTCGACTCTTCCGCAATCATCATTACTTCCGGAAATTTTCGAAACACATAGGTATTGAGCATTTTCAAAAACTCTACTGCCTCCAAGTTTACAATTCCGCCATAACAATTCGGCTGCCATTGTCCTTCTCTCTTTCCATGATTTAAATAAATCATGGTAGAAACCGCATCAACCCGTAATCCGTCAATATGATACTTTTCAAACCAAAAGATTGCATTGGAAATCAAGAAACTGCGGACCTCCTGTTTTCCAAAATCAAAAACTCTCGTTCCCCATCCCTCATGCTCACGTTTCATCGCATCGGCATACTCATACACATAGCCTCCGTCAAACTCATAAAGACCTGCCTCATCTTTCGGAAAATGTCCCGGTACCCAATCCAAAATAACTCCAATTCCGGCTCTATGACACTCATTGACAAACTTCATAAATTCTTCCGGCATCCCGTATCTCGACGAGGGAGAAAAATATCCTGTCACCTGATAACCCCATGACTTATCAAACGGATGCTCCATAATCGGTAATAACTCTACATGGGTATACCCCATGTCTTTAACATATGTAATCAATTCCTCCGTTATTTTTTCATAGTCGAAAAAATTATCGTCGGCATACTTTTTCCAAGAACCCAAATGTACCTCATAAATATTGAGCGGTTTTGCATAAGGCGCTTTTCTTTCCTTCATCCATTTGGAGTCCGTCCATTTAAAATGTCCAAAACGATAAACCTTCGATGCCGTTCCCGGTCTGGTTTCAAAATGAATTGCATAAGGGTCCGCCTTCAAACGTTCCGTTCCGTCCGCCGCCACCAAAACAAATTTATAACAATCAAATTCTTTGACATTGCAAACCTCGCATTCGTACAATCCGCCGACCGAAATTTTTTTCATCGGATTTGCATAATGCTTCCACTCACAAAAATCTCCCGTCACATAAACTTTATCCGCATTCGGCGCCCATACACGGAATATGCAAGTCCCATCCGCATGCAAAAACGCTCCCAAAAATTCATACGCATGATAATTTGTTCCTTCATGAAACAAATAAGCTTGCAGTTCCTTTTTTTCTATATAATCCTTTTTCATGACAGACACCTCCTCAATCTTTTCTTTTCCTTCTACTTATTTTCATTATACCCCATCCTCACAAAGCTTATCAATATAAAACAAAAGTTATTGCTTTTCTTAATTTATTTCATCAATCCATCCATTTAAATGGTATGATAGATATAAACTAAATCAAAAAAAGAACCTTGGTTTTACATTTCCAAAAACAATGCCACTGATAAAGGAGTTTTCGCTATGAATGAAATAAATTGTGAAATACTTTCCTATTGCTCCTTGTGCAATAAAATTCCGTTCGGTGCGGTAGCCGAAGAAACCGAAATTACAATTCATATCCATTTGACGGAGAAAGTAAAAAATCTTGTACCCTACCTGCGTGTTTTCCGAGAAAATAACGAACCGCTCTTTGAAACGGAATTATTTTCGCATATAGAAAAAGACAGTATTTTTCAAAGTATATCCGAACCGTTTTTTGCATCAAAATGTCCCGATAAAAAGGAATATACACAGTCAAATACTGTGATATCCGACCGGCAAAATTTTTATGACACAAATCTCTGTTCCCAAAATCCCGTTTTTGACAATCTATGCTTTGATAACTCAAGTGTGGAAAACAACTTCTTTTACAGACATTTCGATTACGAAAAACAACCGGAATGTTTGTATAAAGACAACAGCGAAAATTTTTGCAAGCAAACTGCATCTTCCTATTCCTGTCGTTTTTCCATTCCCCATGCCGGTCTTTATTTTTATGACTTTATCCTAAAAGATGAAAATGGCGTTCTTCTTCGTTTCGGGCATAAAAAACATTTTGCCGTCTGCGACCATAACGCTCCTAAATGGCAACTTACCGTATATCACAAAGACTTCCATACTCCCGATTGGATAAAAGGCGGCATTATGTACCAAATTTTTCCGGATCGTTTTGCAAAATCGGAAGATTTTGTCCCACTACCTGTAAAAAATACAGCCGAACGCTTCATTCACAAAAATTGGAACGACACCCCACACTCTTTTTTGACAAACAAAGATTATAAAGCGCAGGATTTTTTTATGGGAAATCTCAAAGGAATTACCGATTCAATTTCTTATTTAAAAAATCTGCATATCAATACAATTTACCTCAATCCTGTGTTTGAAAGCTCCGACAACCATAGATATTCGACAGGAGATTATCGAAAAATTGATGGATTTTTGGGAAGTAATGAAGATTTTGAACAAATGACCGCCTCCCTTTCCGAAAACGGAATTCATACCATCGTGGACGGTGTATTCAGCCATTGCGGTTGGGACAGTATTTATTTCAATCGATTTGGTCACTATGAAAGCATCGGAGCATATCAATCGCAACAATCCAAGTTTTTTTCATGGTTTTCATTTGAAGAATTTCCTGATAAATACCATTCCTGGTGGGGATTTGAAAATCTCCCCGCCTTCTGCAAGGAAAATCCCTCCTACGAAAACTTTATTACGAATGAACAAAACGGAATTCTTTCTTTTTGGCAAAACAAAGGAATACATGGTTGGCGTTTGGACGTTGCCGACGAATTACCCGATCAATTTTTGGAAGCCATTTATCGTACCGCAAAAAAGCAAAATCCCGACACCTTAATTTTAAGCGAAGTTTGGGAAGATGCCTCCAACAAAATAAGCTACAACCATAGGCGCCATTACCTTCTCGGCAGGCAATCGGACTGCGTAATGAATTATCCTTGGCGAACAGCCATTATTGCGTTTATGAAATATGGAAATGCCCAAGACTTCAGTTACGAAATTACGTCCATCTGCGAAAATTATCCCAAACCCGTCTTGCATACCCTTATGAATATCCTCTCCACACACGACACCGTTCGAATTATCAACGAACTCGGAATTACTCACGAAGTTCCTTTGGAAGAAAGAGGAGCTTATCATCTTACAGAAGAAGAATTGCAGCGGGGCATTACTTTGGAAAAAATGGCTGCATTCTTACAATTTACTCTTCCCGGTGTGCCTTGCATCTATTATGGAGATGAAGTTGGATTAGATGGCTTTGCCGATCCCTTTAACCGAAAAACCTATCCCTATGGAAAAGAAAATACAAATCTGCTTTCGTATTATCAATCTCTTTGTCAGTTTCGGACAACTTATAGAACCGATTTTCAAAAAGATTTGCGCCTTGTCTGCGCCCAAAATAACTGTTTCGCTTTTGCAAGAGGAAACCTTATTTGCATCGCAAACAGAGGAACACAAGCTTCCTTCATCGAATGCAGCGGTAAAAAACAACTTTTGTTCGGAAATCAAAACTCCTCTTTTTCAAAATGGGGAATTGTGATACCCCCTTGTTCCTTTGCTTGTGTCAAGGCAACCGAATAAAAGTAAATAGCTGTATTTGTTGAACATTAACTAAGGATAGGTGACAACTTCTCTATGATTGATAGATAGAAGAAAATTTAAGTTACTGCACCGGATAAAAAAATAACAATCTCACCCTAAAGAGAAAGAGGACATTGCATATGCAAAAAAAATTATCCCCCATACCCCCAAGTAAGATAAGAAAAAGCGGAATTCTACTCCCTATCAGCTCTCTTCCCTCTCCGCACGGAATTGGAAGCTTAGGAAAAAATGCTTATGAATTTATTGATTTTTTGGAGCAGGCAGGACAAAAAATTTGGCAAGTTCTTCCCATTCCTTCAACTTCCGCACGCCAATTTTATTCCCCATATAAAAGCAACAGTGTATTCTCCTTCAACTTTGACCTGATTGACTTGAACATTTTAGCCGAACAAGGTCTGCTGAAAGAAACCGTTTCCTTTGATTTCGGACAAGATCCCCGATACATTGACTATCCCAAGGTACGAAACGGAAAACTTCACTATCTCCGTTCCGCTTTTTGCAATCGCCATCTCCTGTCAAAAACAAAGCAAGACGAGTTTGAACAAAACAACAACTTTTGGCTCAACGATTTTGCTTATTACATGGCATCTACCAACGGCGGCGAAGAAGATTTTTCCAAAAATCCTCTCCCTATTCACTTAGAAGAAGAAATAAATTTCTATAAATTTACGCAATTTTTATTTTTTGAACAATGGATAGCCCTCAAAAATTATGCAAACAAAAAAGGAATTTCTCTCTTTGGAGATATTCCTATCTATGTTTCAGAAAACAGTGCAGATTTTTGCTTACAAAAAGAATTATTTCAAACAACTCCGGAAGGAAATCTCTCTAAAATTGCCGGCGTTCCTCCCGATGGCTTTTCCGATGAAGGACAGCTTTGGGGCAATCCCCTCTACGATTGGACTGCTATGAAAGAAAATCATTATACCTGGTGGATCAATCGTATCCGACATGCTCTTGCTTTATATGATATTTTACGTATTGACCATTTCCGTGCTTTTGCAGAATATTATTCGATTGATCCGAAAGAAGCCTCCGCAAAAAACGGTGTGTGGAAACAAGGCCCCAGCATGGATTTCTTTCATACTTTGCAAAACGAAATTCCAAATGCACAAATTGTAGCGGAAGATTTGGGTATCAGTTCAAACAGCGTGCAACAATTATTGAAGGAAACCGGTTATCCCGGAATGAAAATTTTGCTATTTGCTTTTGACGGAAATCCCGACAACACACATCTTCCTCACAACCATACCAAAAATTCCGTCGTTTACACCGGTACGCACGACAACAAAACCGCAAAAGAATGGCTCGAGAGTGAACCGGAACATTGTATCAATCATGCTGTGCAATATCTTCATTTAAACGGATATGACAGATATACGGAAGGTTTTATTCGCTCCGCATTATCCTCTATCGCCGATACATGCATTATTCCCATGCAGGACTGGCTCGATTACGGAAGCTTTGCGAGAATGAATGTTCCATCCACAACAAATTACAATTGGACCTTTCGCCTACTCCTCGGAGAATACAATCGTGATTTGGCAAACCATATCAACACCCTTACAAAACTCTATGGCAGATAAAAAACCTAATTAGAGCTAATTTACAAGCTAAAAACCGTTTGAACATATCTAATATTGCATTACTGATAAAAAGAAATACAACAGCAAAATCAAGTCGCCAACAACAAATGATAGGGAGTAGGAAAATCCTATGACAAATAGAGTACGTAACAGGAGTTTTGCAATGTGTATAAGTGTAGCAGATTATGAACTGCTCAACGCAAAATGTGATAATTTTGAATGAATAGGTCAGAGTATATCCAAAATATAATTCTGTTTGCTTATAACCTTGATCGCCCAATAATTCCGAAGAAAAAGGCGGATATGATTTTTCACGAATTGAACAAGTGCGGAAAACGAATAAATGCTGTTGTCCACATGTGCGTTTTACTTCAAAGTGTTGAGAGTACAGATATAAAAGAATTGACGGAATGTTATATTGCGCTTTTTGAGGTATATGACAGGTATTGCGAATTTTGTAAATCAATAGTATAATAGACTAAAAATAAACTAAAATAAGTCTAAGGGGATGGATGAGGTATGGAAGAATTAATATATCTTGATACTTATGTTTTGCAACAGGATATGAGGGTCAGACTACCAAAATCGATTCTTTCAAATCTTGGCGCTGAAAAAGGAAAAACACACTTTAATATCTATTTAGATCCAGTGAGAAAATGCCTTGTTTTGGTAGCGAAAGACGAAAACAATCAAGGGGAATAGAAACATGACAAAGCATAAAATAATTGTTGGCAACAGTAATAATATAATGTCGATTCCTGACAATTCTGTAAATCTCATTGTCACATCGCCACCATATCCAATGATTGAAATGTGGGATAAAGTATTCAGTGAGCAGAACCAAGAGATATCTGATGATCTTTTGAGTGGTAAAGGAACAGCAGCATTTAAAAAAATGCACGAGATTCTTAATACCATCTGGAAAGAATGTGATCGCACTCTTGCAGAAAATGGCTTTATATGCATAAATATTGGAGATGCTACACGGACAATAGACAATACTTTTCAGCTGTATCCTAACCATGTTATGATAATAAACCAGTTTTTAGATATGGGATATTGCATTTTGCCAGATATCCATTGGAGAAAACCATCTAATGCCCCGAATAAGTTTATGGGATCGGGAATGTATCCTGCAGGAGCATATGTAACATATGAACACGAATATATTTTGATATTTAGAAAAGGTGGAAAAAGAGTTTTCAAGGGGAATGATAGAGCGGTACGGCAAAAAAGTGCATTCTTTTGGGAAGAACGAAACTCTTGGTTTTCCGATTTGTGGGAGATAAAAGGGACTCCTCAGACCATATCTTCTACTAAAAAGAGTGGAGGCAGAAGTGCTGCATTTCCTTTTGAAATTCCTTATAGGTTGATTAATATGTATTCTGCTGAGGGCGATACGGTTTTGGATCCTTTTGCTGGATTAGGTACAACAACTTTAGCAGCAATGGCATCTAAAAGAAACAGCTATGGTATTGAAATAGATTCAAATATAGCCAATCTTGCCATTGAAAACATAAAAAATTCAATTCACGGATTAAATAAGGTGATTGATAGAAGAATTAAAGATCATTTGAGGTTTATTGATAATCTTTCAGAGGATAAAAAAGCAAGGTGTTATGATAATAAGCCGCAGGGATATAAGGTGAAGACTAAGCAAGAGACTGCAATAAAAATAGATAGAATAATGAATTTTAAGATTGATGGATTCGATATAATATGTGAATATGAATAAAAAAAGAGCTCGGTAGAGCTCCTCAGACTTTGGGTAAAGGTTTTGCCTATGAATTTAGATAGGTTGAGAAAAACTCTTTGCTTTTTCTCGATATTTCTATTCCTCCACATCAATTTTTAGCCCAGCTTTGGTTTTAGTGTAATAGATCATTTTTACATTTATCATTTCAGATAATCTTTCCATAGTTTTATACGTATCAGGTTTAACTGAATAAGGCGTGTTCCCGACATATCCATCAATCCCTTTAGATTCTTCTTCTGGATTTGCAAGGCGGTATGTAGTCCCTTTTTTATTAGCAAGCGAAGCAAGAATAGCCTTTTGAACGTATAGTCCATTGAAGGTTTTATGAATTACAAGATCTTCTACCCACCTTTCAACAAGTTCTTTGTCAATAAGAGGCATTGCATTTCGAAGATTATTTACCTGCGTCCAAATTTTCTCAGTAGCTTTCTCAAAAGCTTGTGGATACCTTTCTGTATACCATTTGCGCCAACCTTCAATGCTCTTTTCCTCCGCAGAATTCAGGAATTCAGGAAAAAGCTCGGACATCTGTCCAACAACGATGGGGCGTGTCCCTTGAGCATTTTGATTTGCCCAGTTGATTAATTGCGATGTGTATTTTGGAAATAAAAGAGTTTTACTTTTGTTATATTCCTCAATGCTTTCGTTCTTAATTGAATAGTTCATTTTTTCCACTCCTTGTAATTTTGATTTACTATTTCTCTGGTTTGACTCATTCCATCAATTCTTTTCTGGATGTTTTTGTTGTAGGTATCGATTTCATCATCAGTTTCAGCGATAAAATATCCTCTGCTACAAGAAACGAGAGGTAGTCGATATTGCTCAGCAGTAGTCCATATTTCGTGACGACTAACAGATTGAGTATCTTCCATGGGAAACCCCATCACTTCACTGATTTGCTTTGATGTAATGGCATTTTTCTTTCCCTTATGCTTTAAAAGTATGTTTTTGATTTTTTCACTCATGGTTTTCCTCCAAAAAAAGTTTATATGTTTCAATGCTCAATGCATCAGCTATGCGCTGAATATTCTCTAACGAAATACTTCTGCGATAACATTCAATGGCACTAATATAAGTACGGTGCATACCACATTTGTATGCAAATGCTTCTTGTGAAATTCCTAATGAAGTACGATATTTCTTTAAATTGTCCCCAAAAACTTTAACAATATCCATGTTTAAAATCCTCCTATAATTATATAATAGTAATGGTGGATACTATAAGTCTACATACAATAAGTAACAAAAGTATTGAGCTTAAAATATAATTAATGCTGCTAATCTAAAAAATATTTTGTAGCAATGAATTTAAATATAAATTTTTAATATAACCGCTTGCTCTTTTAAAAAATATGAGAAGTGTATAATGAGATAAAAGTGAGTACATTTTGAGTACAAAAAACCGGTAAAATAAAAATATGGACACAAAAAGCCAAAATGTACTCAATAAAACACGATAAAACATTGAAAATACACCCGTACAAAGTCATGTAAGACGAGTGGCAATCGTACAAGATAATCTCAGTATTCTAAAAGGGAGTAGTGCAAACTCATTTACCCGTCATTTTGCACTACTCCCCTTTATTTTTTATTCCCTTTATCTTTAGTTCTTTTCATTTTCCACTAATCCGAATTGATTTGCCAAGAGATTTGCCGCTTCTTCACAACGTTCTGCTTTGATGATAACCGAAACTTTG
>JBGZJG010000113.1:0-5026 GCA_041848665.1 Filifactor sp. | reverse complement strand
GGAGCGTTCACTGGAAGAGTTTATGATTTGTATGCAGGAAGATGCCAAGAAAAACAAGAAAGAACTTCCTCAGTGGAATGACTTACAGATGTATATGAAGAACAATCAGAGCAGCAATGTGGTAGTATTGGCACAAACCGGTATGGGAAAAACAGAGGCGGGCTTATGGTGGATAGGAAATCACAAAGGTTTCTTTACACTTCCGATTCGAACTGCAATCAATGCCATTTATCTGCGAATCAAAAATGATATCCTTAACAACAATCGGATTGATGAACGTGTGGGACTATTGCATAGTGAAACTAAGGGAAAGTATTTGCAACTTATTGATGAGGTAAAGAGGGAACAGAAAGAAGAATTGTTTCATTTGAGTGATTATTATACAAGAACGAAACAACTTTCTCTGCCGTTGACAGTATGCACCATAGATCAGCTTTTTCCATTCGTATTTCGTTACAGGGGATATGAGGCAAAACTTGCAACTTTGTCGTATTCTAAAATTGTTATTGATGAAATCCAGATGTACGGTCCGGATTTGGTAGGTTTTTTGATTGTAGGGTTGAAAATGATACAGGAGTTGGGTGGAAAATTTGCTGTTTTGACGGCAACTTTTCCTGGTTTTCTAAAGCGATTGATGGAAGAAAACGGCTTAGTTTTTCAGATGCCTTCTGAACCGTTTGTGGATAAAACGAATATTCGACATAGTGTACAATGGTGTAGAGAGCCGATTAGCAGCGCATTTATTTTGAAAAAGTATAACAATAACAGAGTGCTGGTTATTTGTAATACGGTTAAGCAATGTCAAAAGATTTATTCTGAATTGGCAGATGGGATGGGTTTTGATGAAGAGGAATTAAAAGAAAAACCTACATTGGAGAGAGAATTGAATTTGTTTCATGCCAAATTTATTTATAAGGATAGGATAGATAAGGAAAGCGGAATTTTGGAATTTGGAAAATTGTTCCACGAAGATGGACGCAAGAATGAAAGAAGCGGTATCTGGATTACCAATTCCATAGCAGAGGCATCCTTGGATATTGATTTTGATATTTTGATAACAGAATTATCTGATGTAAACGGAATGTTTCAGCGATTTGGACGATGTTTTCGAAAACGAATCTGGAACGATGAAGGATATAATTGTTTTGTATTTGATGGAGGAGATGGAGAGTGTTCCGGTGTTGGATACAATATTGACAGAGAAATTTTTTCACTTTCCAAGAAAGAATTGGGAGGTTATTTTTCAACAAAACCTTCCATGCTCAATGAATGGGAAAAAATGAAATTGGTAGAGGACATTTATTCAACCGAGAAAGTAGCAGGATTGCAATATTATGACGCTATTAAGCAGTTTATTCATCAACCAGCATTATTTTTGCCGGGAGAAACCGGTGTAGGAGATGCACAGAAAATGTTTCGAAATATTCATTCTGAGACAATTATCCCTTCAAGCGTCTATTTTGACAATGAGGAATTGATTTTATCTTTGGAGAAAAGTTTGAAAGATAAGGATTTATCGCAAGAAGATAAAATAAGAGCGAGGGAAGAATTAAAGATGTTTACTCTATCAATTGAAGAGTATCAATTTTTGCAGGCGAAAACAATTCGTACAATCAAACCAAGTAAATATGATGAAATCTACGTAGTAGAAGGGAATTATGATTCGGAATACGGTTTGACAGGTTTGATGAAACATGAAGAAGAGACAATCAGCAGTATTTTTTAATATAAAATTCTACTGGAGTTCACCATTTTTAGATTTGGAACAGGTAATATTGTTTGATACGGGAGGGAGTGTTATGCAGGGGATAACAGGCTCAATGGTATATTACTATTATGTGTGCAAGAGGAAGTTGTGGTATTTTTCCCATCAACTAAATATGGAGAGCAACAGCGAATTGGTTGGAATCGGAAAGTTGGTGGATGAAGATTCTTATTCTCGTGAAAAGAAACATATTATGATTGATGATACCATCAATATTGATTTTTTGCAGAGTTGGAAGATTGTGCATGAGGTCAAGAAATCAAAAAGTATTGAACCTGCAGCCATTTGGCAGTTGAAATACTATATGATGGTTTTGGAAGAAAAGGGAATGAAAATTGAAAAAGGAATATTGGATTTTCCATTGCTCAGAAGAAGAGAATCTTTTTATCTGACAGAGGAAGATAAAAAGGAGTTAAATCAAACATTGTTGCAGATTCAAATCATTTTGTCAAGTTCACATCCACCGCTTTTGGAAAAGATGAAAATTTGTAAAAAATGTGCATATTATGAATTTTGCTATATTTGACAAGAGGGTTTATATTGAAGGATGTTATACGATTTATCATGAAAAAATAAAATCGAATGCCTGTTTTGAAACAAAGAGTTTGGTACGATAACGGACAAGTGCACGTATATCAATCTTGATGTCAAGGAAAGAATAAGTTTGTCAAATATAGATGCCTTAATTTGTAGTGTTTCAAAAAATATACAGTGCATCGGATTTATGAGAAGAGGGATGAGAATGGGGAAAAATTTTTATATTTTGAAGAATGGAACGATTCAACGGAAAGACAATACCATTCGTGTAATTTCAGACGAAAAAGAAATCAAGGATTTGCCGTGTGAAACAGTTTCGGATTTATACTTGTTCGGAGAAATGAATTTAAATACCAAGCTTTTGAACTTTGCGGCACAACAGCAAATTTTGATACATATTTTTAATTATTACGGATTTTATTCGGGTTCTTTTGTTCCAAGAGAACAAAATGTGAGCGGATTTTTGTTGGTAAATCAAGTGGAACACTATACTGATTCTGATAGACGTGTTGCAATTGCACGAGAGTTTATTGATTCCGCATCCTATAATATTTATCGCAATGTTAGATATTACAATGAGCGAGGCGTTGATTTGGATGATACCTTGATGGAGCTGAAATCGCTTAGAAAGAAAATTGTATTCGTGAAAACGGTTGAGGAATTGATGGGAGTTGAAGGGAATATTCGCAAAAAATATTATGAAGCATGGAATAAAATTGTAAAACAGGAGATTGATTTTGTTAAAAGGGTAAAACGACCACCGGATAATATGATTAATACATTACTTTCATTTGTAAATTCGCTGGTATATACAACAGCGATATCGGAAATCTATAAAACACAATTAAATCCGACGGTCAGTTATTTGCATGAACCGGGAACACGTCGATTTTCACTTTCTTTGGATTTGGCGGAGATTTTTAAACCTCTGTTAGCGGAGAGGATGATTTTTGCTCTGTTGAATAAGAATATGATTACAGAAGATGACTTTGATAAAGAGTCTGAATTTTTATATTTGAAAGAACGTGGAAGAAAAACTATTTTGGAAGAGTATGAAAAACGTTTGAATCGAACTGTGCGCCATAAAGAATTGAATCGTGATGTATCATATCGATATTTGTTTCGATTGGAATGCTATAAGTTGATTAAGCATTTGACGGGCGAAAAAGAATATCAAGGATTTAAAATTTGGTGGTAGAGATTGGGAGGAAGAAATGTATTGTATTTTGGTGTATGATATTGAACAGGAAGAGGGCGGAGCAAAAGTTTCGCGTAACGTATTCAAGATATGCAAAAAGTATCTTACACATATACAGAAGTCCGTTTTTGAGGGCGATATTACAGAGTTTCAATATATGAAACTTCAATCGGAGCTGTCCAAGCATATTCGAAAACAGCAGGATTCGGTGATTGTCTTTCATAGCCGAAATGAAAGATGGTTGGAGAAGGATTTTTTGGGATTGGAAGACGATAAAATATCTCAATTTTTTTGATGGAAGAACAGAACCTATTTTGTTGCAGGATGCTTGCGAGTATTTGGAATTGTTTTTTTCTAATGAGGAGTGGTAAATGAAATAAATATCGGCTTGTATGTCGGGGAATAAAAAAAGAACGGGTACTTTCAAGTTTTTCTAATCATGGAAGAAGAAATGTATGGAATAAATATTTTTTGTGGAATATGTGATGAAATCTTTACAATTGCATATGGCGTTAAAAAGAGATCTAATAGAACCAAATTGTAATTTAAATGGCGCAAAGTGCCAGGGAATTAAACAGCTTATGAGAGAAAATAATAGAAACAAATTGAGATAAGGATGTTAATGGATAGATTGCCGTATTATTTGTTATAGAAGGCTCTTTCTAATTGCTTGTGCGCAAATATCAAATAAAAATTGAAGTGCATTTTCACAAATTTGTATAGAATTCATGTATAATAGAGATAGGGAAAAGAAATATTTTTCTTGGGAAGCACAATTATTTCTATAAAGTTATATTTTTATACGAAATATTGATTAAAGATATAATACAATCTACTGCTTTTAATGCTATTATATTTATTTTTTTCATAATCGTACGATATATCTATATTTTTCAATAGTGTCTCGTATTATCATTTGAATGCTGAGATGCAAAAATTTGAAAACCTTTGTAAGTGTAAAATTTTTGTTTTTTTATTAAATACCTATTAAAGATATAATAAAAGCTACTTTCTACGAGGTATCCTTTTTTCGTATTTTTCATATGAGAAGTTCTCTTGCGTTTCTTCCATTTGACGAGGATATCAAGAAGGTCAGTCAAAGAAATAAGTAGGTCGAAATAGGAAGAATGAAAAAATATCTAATGCAAAATGATATTGTTATATAGTGTTCAGTATTAGAATATAGCTTAGTGCGAAATAAAAAACAAATAGTGCAAATGAAACATAGAGTTTGTAGTATTTTATCCATAGGGTTCTTATCTGGAAGATATTATTTGAGAAGATATCTGTCGATGTGGAGTAATGTAAAAAACTCCTGCTATTGACAGAAGTAGAAAAGTAGTTGAAATATCAACAGAAATTTAGTATTATGAAAAAGTAAGGATTGAAAAAGATGCTAAAAAAAGACAAAATAAAATATATCGACAACATTGGTTACTAAAATCATTGCAATAACAACAATGCATTAAAACGGCTTATAATAGAAACAAACTGAAATGTAAATAGATTTGAGGAATTTGATTATT
>JBGZJG010000112.1:0-7746 GCA_041848665.1 Filifactor sp. | reverse complement strand
TTTTGTAAATTTTTGCAGCAAATCCTGCTATTTATATTCTTATTTTCTTTAATTTTAGATATAAATTTTAAATGAAATAAAATTATACGTCTTTTTAATACAATTTAGTATGACTTATTTCTAAAAGTAAGGTATATAAAAAGAC
Organism: Filifactor sp.; assembly: GCA_041848665.1. Classification (GTDB taxonomy): domain Bacteria; phylum Bacillota; class Clostridia; order Peptostreptococcales; family Filifactoraceae; genus Filifactor. The sequence goes on along the minus strand of JBGZJG010000112.1, from coordinate 7,601 downwards.
ACTTCATACAGTCACATTTTTCTTAAACATTTGATTGAATCTCAAACGATACAAAGCTTCTTTCCTGTACAAGTGTCTTTTACCTTTTTATTCCAAAGTTTTTTATTCTATTTTTGAAATCTAAAACCTATTTTTCGCTATATTCAAATATGCTATGTGATTTGTTTTTTAATGTCCTGTTCCCCTTTGGCCGGTAGAATTTGAATGACAGCATTTACAAGCACTTCCCGAACAACCACAGCCACAACTACCGTTTTTTTTCGATTTTACAACGTGTTTTATTGCAAAAAATACAATGCCCAATAAGACAGCTCCTATCAAATAATTTATCATGGTATTCTCTCCGTTTCAAAATTTTATGCGGAATGTTTTGCATAGTTCAGATTTTCTGTTTTTTTAGAGTTATAACCTCTAAACAACAACCATAATCCCCAACCTAATACCAGAAAAGCAATTCCTGTCCAAATCGTAAAGCTTCCCCCTTCAAAAACAAGTGTACCGATTTGATATACGACAAGCGATACGGCATATGCAAAAATTAATTGGTATGACAAAGCAACGGCTGTCCATTTTCTACTATTCATTTCTCTTGCAATAGCACCGACCGCCGCAACGCATGGTGTACAGAAAAGGTTGAATAACAAGAAGGAGAATGCTCCCACCGACGTAAACATATTAGCGGTAGTTGCTAATAATTCTGCATTTTCAGAAACCGTTTCCGGATCAACTTCGCCAAGATGTGTCATCAATCCAAATGTTGCAACAAGCTGTTCTTTTGCAATAATTCCTGTGAAGGTTGCAATGGTAGCCTCCCATGTGCCAAATCCCAACGGTCTGAAAATCGGTGCAATTCCGCTTCCGATTGCAGCCAAAATAGATTGTTCGCCCGCTTCCTCAAATTCAATTAATTCAAAAGACGGAGTAAATCTCATAAGGAGCCATAATACAATCGTTGCAAGCAAAATAACAGTTCCGGCTTTTATCATAAAGCCTTTTACTCTTTCCCATGTGTGCAGCAAAATATTTTTCAAACTCGGAATATGGTATGCCGGCAATTCCATAATAAACGGTGCAGGCTCTCCTGCAAAAATCTTTGTTTTCTTCAAAATGATACCTGATACGATAATTGCCAAGATACAAGAAAAATAGGTAAGCGGTGCAATCCACCATTTTCCTGCAAACAATGCGGATGCAACCAATGCTATAATGGGAAGTTTTGCTCCGCAAGGCATAAAGCTGGTTACAATAATCGTCATTCGTCTATCTTTTTCATCTTCAATGGTTCTTGTTCCCATAATTCCAGGAATGGAGCAACCTGTCCCAATCAACATCGGAATAAAAGATTTTCCAGAAAGTCCGAACTTACGGAAAATGCGATCCATAATAAACGCAATTCTTGCCATATAGCCAAAGTCTTCCAACGCAGACAAGCAAAGATATAATACGATAATCTGCGGAACAAATCCAAGAACCGCTCCAACTCCCGCAATAATTCCGTCTACAATCAAGCTTTGCAGAAGCGGTGCCGCTCCCGCATTTTCCAAAAATGCACTCACAATTCCGGGAATTCCGTCATCTCCGAAAACCACCTTATTGACATAATCCGTTCCCATTGTTCCAAGTGTGGAAATGGATAGATAATATACCAAAAACATGATCAACGCAAAAATCGGCAATGCAAGAAAACGGTTGGTTACAATTGCGTCGATTTTATCAGATGATGTTTGCCCCACCTTTTTCTTTTTTACATTTCCTTGTATTAACGCACTTATATATTGATAACGTTCGTTTGTAATAATACTTTCCGCATCATCATCCAAATCATGTTCCAATGTTTCCCGAATGGTTGATGCACTTGACAAAATTGTTTCCGAAAACTTATGTCTTTCCAGCATATCTTTATCTTTTTCCAACAATTTAACAGCATACCATCTCAACTGCGGTTCAGAAACTTTGTCAACAAGCATATCCGAAATTTCATTTAATGCACTTTCTACTTTTTTACCAAATGCTACTCTATTTGAAATTTGTTCTGCTTTTTTTGCTGTTTCGATTGCTTTTGCAATAACTTCTTTACTTCCTTTGCCCTGAAGTGCGGAGATTTCTACTATGGGACAACCTAATTTTTCCGACAGAGCCTCTGTATTTATGATGTCTCCTCTTTTTTGCACAATATCCATCATATTAAGTGCTATAACAACCGGTACTCCAAGTTCCAAAACTTGTGTCGTTAAATACAAATTTCGTTCGATATTGGACGCATCTACCAAATTGATAATGGCATCGGGTTTGTCTTCCAAAATATAGTTCCGACTTACAACTTCTTCCAAAGTATAAGGTGATAAGGAATAAATCCCCGGCAAATCGGTAATCAAAACTTCCTTATTAAACCTTACCTTTCCCTCTTTTTTCTCTACCGTCACTCCCGGCCAATTTCCGACATATTGTGCTGCTCCGGTCAAATTATTAAATAATGTAGTCTTTCCCGAGTTCGGGTTTCCTACCAATGCAATTCGAATTGACACTAAAATACCCCCTTAATTATGATTATTCTTCTCAATAAAAAACATCTCAGCCCCTACCAAGATGTTTTCATTCAACTTCAATTATACTTGCATCAAATTTTCGAATGGATAATTCATATCCTCTTACTGTAACTTCAATCGGATCTCCGAGCGGTGCAACTTTACGCACGTAAATTTCCGTTCCCTTTGTAATTCCCATATCCATAATCCTTCTCTTAACTGCCCCTTCTCCGTCCAGTTTTACAACCTTGACGGTCTCTCCGGGTCTTACCGTTTTTAATGTCTTCATCTTATCCCCCCGTTTCTACTCAACAATAATCTTACCGGTCATGGTTTCATTGATTGCCAATCGACTGTCTTTAATTCCTACAATCATGTTTCCTTTGTTTTTCGATATAATTGTAACAACAGCACCTTTTATAAAACCCAAGTTTTTAAGATGGCGCTTTGCTTCCTCATTCCCTCGAATTTCAATAATTGTTACTTGTGCTCCTACATCTGCAAAAGAAATCGGCATCCAAATCACTCCCTATGTTGTTCTGTAAAATAGAACTTAAATCATAAATCTTCTAAATTTACATATATAATTTACAACTTTTTTCTCTATTCGTCAATGATTTAAGCAAATAACTGATACAATATTTTATTCTCAATAGATTATTATTTGATAATAGGATTTATTGCTTTATCCTGCTGCAACAAAATAGAATATTGTTATCGTTTTGTTAGTTATGTATATTACCGATATGCAGTAGATATAACCTATATTCTCATTGGTTTTTCAATAAAAATACGTATTATACACAACTTATATAACGGCATTTAAAAAAGATGATATGTCTGTATGAAACAAACTATCATCTTTTTTCATAATATCCTACTATTTATATCTACAATTAGAGTACCTAAAAAATTTATTCGTTTCTCAGAGATTCAAGTGCCGAAATTTTCATTGCACGATTTGCCGGATAGTACCCTGCCAAAACACCGATTGCCGTTGAAAATATTACCGCCGCTACTGCTAATGTAAACGGAATAATAGACAAAGGACCTCCTTCACCCGAACCCATCATAAACATTCCGTCTCCAAAACCTTTAGATAAAAAAGTATTGAGTAAAAATGACACTGTATAGCTGAACAAAACTCCCGCTATTCCTCCTACTACTCCAATCAAAGCAGCCTCTAACAAAAACAATCTCCGAATATCCTTAAGATTTGCTCCAATGACCTTCATAACTCCGATTTCTCTGGTCCTTTCATAAATAGACATAATCATAGTATTGGTAATTCCGATTGCCGCAACTAACAGAGAAATTGCTCCGATACCTCCCAAAACGCCTTGTATCAACGCAAGTTGTTCCTGCATTTGATTAAGCCAATCTTTTGCAGAATCCACATCAAATCCCATTTTTTTTGTTTCTTTCAATACTTGATCCACTTTATTGATATCCTCTACATAAACTACAACTTCTTCGTATTTATTTTCTTTGTTGGAAGTTTGAAAAAATCTCCCTCCTCTACTTTTTTGTATCTCCTCTTTAATTTTCATTAAGGAATCATAATCCATGAAAACGGAATAATCTTCCTGTCCTCTGCCCTTTTCTTTTAATATTCCTACTCCCTTTACTTTATATTCTTTGTAAGTGATTTTTTCGTTTTCCAAACCTCCTTCTTCTCGTTTTCCATTCCTTCGATTTCCATAATTCTGGTCTCCGGTAATAAACATTTTATTGGTATAAATATCTATTACAGGTTCCGGCATTTTCCCATTTTCGTCCGGTTCAATATATTCGGCATAGTCTGTCTTTTTAGGATTATAAAAATCATATATAGTTCGATATCCAAAAACAACTGCATTTTTATCTCCCGAATGAAGCAAACGCCCGCCTTCCATTACCTGATACCCAAACTTTTCCATGGTTGCAGAACGAATTCCGACAACTTCCGCATCAGTAACATATTTTCCACAAACAATTCTCATATACTGCTCTGTTTTTGGTGAAATAGCTGTAACTCCATCCATCTGTTCAATTTCTTTCAAAGCGGCATCATCCAACTTAGCAGGTTGACCCGTTACTTGATTGACATTATTTCCATAGTTACGCACTCCAACGATGTGTAGATTGGAATAACTTTCAATTTGGCGTCGATTTCCTTCCTTGAGTCCAAGTCCAAGCGAAAGCATAACAACAATTGCGGTGGTTCCTATAATAACGCCTATAATAGACAATATGCTTCTCATTTTTCGTCGGCTGAGGTTTCGCAATGCCATTAACAATAGGTCTCTATTATTCACGAATTTCCAACTCCTGTTCTTTTTTCTTCTTTCTCTTTTTCAAAAAAATCACAAGTCCGAATATAGCGATAATTCCTGCTGCAATTCCCGCAATCAATTTTTTCTTGCTCCCAATTCCGGTATCTTCCGGTACATCCATAGGTTCTTCCGGTACAACAAATTCCTGTGCCTCAAATACAAATTCCTTTGTCACGATTTGCTGCTTTCCTGACACATCTTCAAATGTAAAGGTAATCGTTCCTTTTCCCTCGCCCGACATTTGCGGTAGAATATTAAAATCAAAGGAATCACTTTTGCCTGAATCCATATTTCCTACAAAATAACCGCTTTTATCTTCTAAATCAAAATCTCCCTGTGCGGTAATATTCAAATTGCTTAAAACCGTTTTTCCTACATTATAAAAAGGAACGGAAACACTTGCCGGTTGCCCTACAAAAATCCCTTCTGAAGAAAGATTTACTTCTCCTACATCAAGTTTCGTTTTTTGAACAACAGGAACGGAAATAACATCTTTTGCCGTTAAGGCATTCCCTTGCATATCTTCATAACTGTAATCAATCGAAATTCCGGAGGTTTTTTGTTCAGCGGAAGGCTTTGTACTAAAACGAATTGATTTTTTTATTTTTTCCTTTGATGCCAACGAGTCGATGAAAAAAGAGTTGCTGGAATCCACAGGTACAAAAACACCTTCATCTGAAGTTAGAGAGGCTTTGATATTTGTCAAAGGTTTTTTACTTGTATTTACCAACGTCATAGTCAGTACAAATTCTTCTCCGGCTTTGACATCCGTACCGCCATACTCATAATTCTCAATCATAATTTGCGGATTTTTGACTCCGGTTTGTTTTGCCTCTTGCTCTCCGCCACCATAGATATAAACTCCTGCATACTGACTGTTGGAAAGGATATTTTCCTCTCCTTCTTTATTTGAAGTTGGCTCTACCGATATTTTAATCGGATAATTTTTCGGCTCCGCCTTCGTATTGGAAAAAAACGTTACGCTATATTTTTTGTTGCTGCCGGACGGAATTTTATCCTCAACAAAAATTCCTCGTGTCTTATTAACTACCCCTTCCGTTCCCTCTACACTTATTTTGACATTTTCGGCATTTCCCTTACCGGTATTTACAACCTCAAAAGATAAAACAAAATCACTTCCTGCTTTTGCTTTATCCGGAATGGATACATTTCGGATGACAATCGTTCCTTTTTGTTTTTCTTTATTATTTCCTATAATGTGAATATAGACGGTTTCTTCGGTAGAAAAAGTGGCTCCATCAGGTAATCGTCCCTCTGCGGAAAGTGAAATAGGATAATTCCCTGTTTTGACATCATCTTTCACAGACAAATTAAATTCCGCCTTTTGTTCCGCATTAATAGTTGTAGAACCTACTTCATGTCTTGTCCCTTGGTTCGATAAAGTAACTCCCTCCGGAAGACTTCCAATTCCAAGTTTCATATCCAATAATACGGAATTTCCTAAGTTTTTTCCTTTCACAGTCACCTTATTCACATGTCCTGCCGTAATTCCGTTTTGTGGAATTGTTGCACTCAATCGAATGCGAGGATTATATTGTTTTTCCGTTTCAGGAGTTTCTTTTCGATACACATTAAACAAGTATCTTCCCTCTCCTGTTGTTTTTGCTACTCCTCCACTAAACTCTACATTCGTCTGTGCCACACCATTTACATAAAGCTTTATTTTATAATCATATGTTTTCCCACCTTTTAAATCCAAAGCATTTATCGAAATAGTGACATCTTTTTCAGAACCTTTTTTAATATCCACTTCTTCTGTTTCATCGGTTAATATCGCCGACTCTCGCTCTGCATAGGTTACCTTCAACTTTACTTTTGTTTGATCGGAAGAACTTGTATTTTTTATCTTAAATGTAATTTTGTCATACTCTGAACTTTCTTCTACCGCACTTCCTCCAACTTGTGAAACTGTAAAATCATGCACCGGAGCTGCATAGACAATTCCAAAATAACGACTGAACCCCCCATAAAGAATGGTCGGAATTACAACACCCCCCAACAGCACTACAATCAATATCCATGCAACAATTCTGGTTTTCTTATTCTTATCAGTTTTCATAATCTGCAATCCTCTTTTCCTCTACATTCAATATATTTCCATCTTGTATTGTCACTACCTTATTGGCATAATTGGCAATACTTCTATCATGCGTTACAAGAATAAGCGTCTGATTTTTTTGCCTTACCATTTGAATAATCAGTTCCATGACTTCTTTTGTAGTATGTGTATCCAAGTTTCCGGTCGGTTCATCCGCAAAAATAATTTTCGGTTCTCCTACCAGCGCTCTGGCAATTCCTATTCTTTGCTGCTGACCACCGGACATCTGCCCCGGTTTTCTGTTTTCATACCCTTTCAAGCCTACCTGCTCTAACATTTTTTTTGCTTCCATTTCTCTCTTTTCCCTGCCTTGATTTCGAAATACAAGCGGCAAACTGACGTTTTCCAAAGCGGTAAGCATTGGCAAAAGATGATATGCTTGAAAGATGAATCCGATATTTTTTTGGCGAAACAAAGTTATTTGTTCCTCATTTAACTTATGTATCGCGATTCCTCCAATAAAAATTTCTCCTTTTGTCGGTTTCTCCAATCCTGCGACCATATTCAAAAAAGTTGACTTCCCTGAACCGGAAGTCCCCAAAAAACATACAATCTCTCCCTTATAGATACTCAAACTTACATCATTTAACGCCACAACTTTTTCTTCTCCCATTAAAAAAACTTTTCTGATATGTTTTATTT
>JBGZJG010000111.1:0-39870 GCA_041848665.1 Filifactor sp. | reverse complement strand
TTGATGAATGTAATCCGACAAAGTATATAACAGATTTTTGTGAGTTTGTGAAAGAATCAAAATATGAAGATTTTTATACACAAAAAAATAATTTCTTGTTTGTTTCAACATTGCATAAATCAAAAGGGCGAGAGTTTGATAAGGTATGTATGGTATTAAATAAAGAAAGATATATAAGAGATGAAGAGGTAAGGACGGTTTTTGTAGGATTAACCAGAGCGAAAAATGAACTATATATTCATCATAATAATTGTATATTTGACGGGATTGAAGAAAATAATATAGACAATATCATAGATACAAAACAGTATCCGCCAATAGAAGAAACCATGCTTTCACTTGGATATAAAGATATAGTTTTAAGTTTTTCAAAAAATAGAAAAACACAAATTTTCATGCTTCGTAGTGGAATGGAACTATGTTTTGAAAATGGATATATGTATGTTGTAAGGGAGAAGCAACGACATATGGTTTCGAAAATGTCAAAATTTGGTATGGATAAGTTGGAAAATATGAAATTAAAGGGATATATACCGTATAAAGCCAAGATTCGTTTTATTGTAGTATGGAAGGAGAAAGATAGTGAGGAAGAAATTCCTGTTATTTTACCGGATGTTTATTTGAAGAAGCATCCCCTTGTGAAATAAAGGAGAAGTTTGAAAAGTGGATATAGGAGACCTTTGGTGTAAATATAGATTGTTATATTAATTAAATTGTTGTTTTTTGGCACAGACAAAGTATATATTATGTCAAAGTATTAAAATAGGAGACAGGGATATGAATGAGAAGAAATTAAGAATATGGGATTGCATATATACGCTAATTGTAGCATATGTTCTTTTAGGGGCGTTTAAGTATATGAAAATGTATTCTATCATAGCTTTTGGATTGCTTTTTTCAAAGAGAACGATTGACCCAAGGTTGTTACTTGTTTCGAATATTGTGTTTTTGTCGATTGCATTGGCGTGTTTGATTTCCATTCTGCTGGGAATATTCAGTTTATATTTTTTGTGGCGAAAAGAAGAACGATTTCTTAAAGTAAATGTCATTTTCTTGGGGTTTAGTATGTTTCGGCATCTTGTTTTGGAGCTTTGGGTTTCAGATATTGTGATGAAACGGATTTCAGGAACCCCATATCAATTTCAAACAGAAGGCTTTCTCGTGATAGCGGTGTTGGAAATATTGTTTTTGGTTGGGGTAGGTATATATTATTGGAGATGTAGAGATTGCTTTTATTAATCAAAGGCATTGTGGTTGATAAAACAGGAATAGATAGAAATGTATATTTCGGAGAAAATGAAAGGATTTTTTCTATTGTTGCAGGGAATAGAAAGAATCCTTTTTCCATTTTTGAAGGAAAAATGGAAACGAAAATGGGTTTCGAAATCTCTTTATAAAAAAATAATAGGAACTTTGTGGGGCTTTTGGTATAATAAATAAAAGAGAGCAATAGGGAGCTTCTATATCAATTTGCTTCATAACTTGAAAATGCTTTGGATAAAAATAAGTTTGAAAACAGGAAAGGGATATATTGAAGGAGAGGAGAAGATAAGGTGTATTTGACAAAAAATACAGTTTGTCGGTATAAATTATGGAGAAAGAATTAATTAATCGTATTAATGAGTTGGCGAAAAAAGCGAAGGAAACAGGACTTACGAAAGAAGAAAAAGCGGAGCAACAGGAATTGAGACAAGTGTATTTAAAACAATTTCGGGAACAATTTCGAAAGCAGTTAGAGAACATTGATATTGAATATACAGATTAAACAGGAAATGTGTAAAAAATGGCACGAATTTGAGTTGTGTAAGAAAATGTACAGGGATGGAGAGGGAGAAGGATGATAATAGAACGAAAGCAAATAGCGAAGAATGTTTGTTTGACGAAAATTCCATGCTATCAATTTAAAACAAATGTAATTGCCGTATATTTTAAAAGACCGTTGTGCAGGGAAGAAGTTACTGCAAATTCTCTTATTCCCTATGTGTTGAAATCGGGGACAAGGTCATGGCAAACCGAAACAAAAATTTCTAAGCATCTTCAGGAACTATATGGTACGGGACTTGGTGTATCGGTGAGCAAGACGGGAGAAATGCAAATTTTAGGGTTTAAGCTCAGTTTTGCGGCAGAATCATTTTTGGGAGAAAATATTTTGGAAGATGTGATTTCTTTTTTGGGAGAAATTATTTTGCAGCCGTATCTTGAAGACGGAGTCTTTTGTAAAAACTATGTCAACATAGAAAAAGAGGTTTTGAAGGAATCTATTCTTGCAAAGATTAATGACAAGGCTTATTATGCCAAGGAAAGATGTATTGAGATTATGTGCAAGAATGAACCTTATGGAATTGCGGAAGAGGGATATTTGGAGGATTTGGAGCTTTTAACCGAAGAAAATCTATATGTGCAATACAAGAAGATGATTTCTTCTTCCTCGGTTGATATTTTGCTGGAAGGACAAATGGATTTTGAAAAGGCGGAGCAATTTATTCAAAAACATATCTCATTGCCTGAAGGGGAAAAAGTTGAGATAAAGGAAGAAAATATTTTTGTAGAGCCGTCGGAATTGAAAGAAGAAAGCGAAACGATGGATATTGAACAGGGGAAATTGGTAATCGGGTATCGTACCGGTCGAAATGCCAGAATGGACGATTACTATGACTTGTTATTGTATTCCATCGTTCTTGGTGTTGGAGCACAATCGAAGTTGTTTCGTATTGTGAGAGAAAAAAACAGCCTTTGTTATTCGATAGGAGCGTCTTTGGAACGCCTAAAAGGCTTGATGTTTATTCAGACGGGAATAGAGAGTAAGAATAAAAACAGGGTTATCGAATTGATTGGAGAACAGCTCGTTGAAATGAAGAAGGGGAATATTACCGAGGAGGAGCTCTTGCTTGCAAAGAAGATGGCAATTAACAGCTATCGCAGCACAAAGGATAGTGTGTCGGGGCTTTGCGATTTTTATTATGCACAGGGATTGTACGGGAAGAATTTGACCATTGAGCAGGCAATTGAGAAGATAGAACGGATTACAGCGGAAGATTTGAAAAAAACAGCAGATTCGATTATAGTCGATACGATATTTTTCTTGAAAGGAACGGAGGAAGACCATTTTGAACAATAATTATTTCGGAGAAAAAGTTTATCATAAAAAACTTCCGAATAACATGAATGTATTTTTTATGCCAAAGGAAGGCTTCACAAAGAAATATGCGGTGTTTGCGACGAATTTCGGTTCTAATGATTTGGAATTTATCAGTCCGCATACGGGGGAACAAGTACGAGTGAATGAGGGAATTGCTCATTTTTTGGAGCATAAGATGTTTGAGCAAAAAGATGGAACGGATGCGTTTGCAAAATTTGCGGAAATAGGCGCAAATGCAAATGCGTTCACGAATTTTGACATGACGGCATATCTGTTTTCAACAACAGAGAATTTTTATGAAGGATTGGAACATTTGATTTCCTATGTCCAAGAGCCTTATTTTACACAGGAAAATGTGGAGAAGGAAAAGGGGATTATTGCACAGGAAATCAAAATGTACCAAGACAGTCCCGATTGGATTTTGTTTTTCAATACCTTGAGAGCAATGTATGTAGAGCATAACAATCGTATCGATATTGCGGGAACGGTTGAAAGTATTACCGAGATTACGCCGGAAGAACTGTATACTTGTTACAATACCTTTTACTCACCGTCGAATATGGCATTGTTCGTAATCGGAGATTTGAAGTGGGAGGAGGTTGTTTCCGTAGTTGAAAAGACCGTAAAGGATGACAATCGTTTTGACGGAGTCATTCATCGGTTGGAAAAGGAAGAACCGAATCGTGTCATGCAAAAAGAAATTAAGCAAAGCTTTCCGATTTCCATTCCTATGTTCATGATTGGATTTAAAGAACATATGAATGGAGAGCAAAAGGGAGAAGTGCTGATGAAAAAAATGATAACAACAGAAATTATTTTGGATTTGTTGTTTCGAAAAGGAAGTATCTTGAATGAAGAGCTGTATAACGAAAGTTTGATTTTTTCTCCCATGGATTGTGAATATAATGGTAGCAGAGATTATGGCTATACCCTTATTTCGGCAGAGAGCAGGCAAGTTAATCTCGTTTTGGAAAAAATAACACAGTGTTTGGAAAAATTCAAGAGAGAGGGTCTGGATAAACAAGATTTTGAAAGAGCGAAAAAGAGTCGAATAGGAAAATACATTCGCTCTTTAGATTCCATGGAAGGAATTGCAAACAGTTATGTGGCATATCAATTTCAAGGAATTGATTTGATGGAGTATGGCAACTTGTTATTTGAGATTTCTTTGGAAGATTGTCAAAAGAGATTGGAGGAACACTTTAAAGAAAACATGAAGGTTGTTTCGCTCATTGAACCGATCGAAGGATAGACCAAGGTATATAAGACGGTTATAGGTTGCCGTATCAACCTAAATATAAGGAATGGAACGAACAAAATGAATCCCACTGCATTTACAATATTTGGAATAGGAGTTAGATGGTACGCAATTTTTATTACGAGTGCTATGTTATTAGGAGTATTCTTGGTGACGAGGAGAGGAAAGAAGGAAGGATTTTTGGAGGATCATCTTTTGGATGTTTTCTTGTATGCGCTTTTTCCTGCAATAATAGGTGCAAGAGCCTATTATGTGTTGTTTCATTTTTCCTCTTATCAAGGAAATATTTTGGATATGATAAACATTCGTCAAGGAGGCTTAGCAATTCATGGAGGATTGATCGGGGCTGTTTTGGGAGGTATGATTGCGGTTAAGAAATACAAACTCAATATTCGCAAAACATTGGACATCTATGCGCCGTATGTAGCTTTGGGACAATCTATCGGAAGATGGGGGAATTTTGTCAATCAAGAAGCACATGGAGGACCTACCGATTTACCATGGGGAATTACGGTGGACGGAGTGAAGGTACATCCGACTTTTTTGTACGAGTCAATATGGGACTTCGGATTGTTTTTATTGCTGTTGTTTTTGCGTAAGAAAAAAGAGTTTGACGGAAAACTCATTGCAGTATATATGGTGGTTTATTCCGTGGGGCGTTTTTTTATCGAAGGGCTTAGAACGGACTCTTTGATGCTGGGTTCTCTAAGAGCGGCGCAGATTATCAGTGTTCTTTTTATTGTATTGGGAGTATTCATTTGGATAAACGGTAAACCAAAAGGCGTTACAAGCACTTATATCGAGAAAAAGTAGAATGGCTTTTATTGTCAAATAAAATGAAAAAACGCAATGAAATGTTTATTTATAAAAAAGCAGTTATGTGTAAATAAGAAACTTTGCAAATGGAAACAAGAACGGGAAGAACATGCTGAAAGAGAGGAAAGGTTATGGAGTTTTTGCATAAACCGGTAATGCTGAAGGAATGTATTTATATGCTTAATATCAATCCTGATGGAATTTATGTTGACGGAACATTGGGAGGAGCGGGACATTCTCTTGAAATTGTGAAACGTCTCAATAAGGGAAAGCTTATTGCATTTGACAGAGATATAGAAGCGATTGAGAATGCAAAGGAGCGATTAAAGGAGTATCAAGATAAGGTAATCCTCATTCATGACAACTTTTGTAATTTAAAAAAAGCATTGGAAAATGTTGAAATTCAGCATATAAATGGAGTATTATTAGACTTGGGAGTTTCATCTTATCAACTCGATAATCCGGAAAGGGGATTTTCATATCGCTATGATGCGCCTTTGGATATGAGGATGAACCGAGAGGCCGGAATGACTGCCGAGGAAATTGTAAATCAATATACGGAAGAAGATTTGAAACGTATTTTGCGTGACTACGGAGAAGAAAAGTGGGCAGCCAGAATTGCCGCTTTTATTGTGGAAAACAGAAAACGTGAGCGCATTGTGACAACAGAACAGTTGGTACAAATCATCAAAGCCGCAATTCCGAAAAAAGCCAGAGAAGAGGATCAGCATCCCGCCAAAAGAACTTTTCAGGCTATCCGAATTGAAACGAATGGGGAGCTTGAAATTATACGAGATACTTTGAAGGCGGCGATTGATATTTTGGTGCCGGGTGGGGTACTTGCTGTAATTACGTTTCATTCTTTGGAGGATCGAATTGTTAAGAACTGTTTTCGTGAGGAATCTACGGGATGTATTTGTCCGCCAGAGGTTCCGATTTGTATCTGTAATCATAAAGCGAGAACAGAGCTTGTGAAACGTAAGCCCATTTTGGCGAGTTCGGAAGAATTGGAGCAAAATCCTCGTTCCAGAAGTGCAAAACTCAGAGGTGTTATCAGACGATAGAGGAGGGATTGTTTTGAGAAAACAGAGAAAAGATTTCAAGAAGAAAGATATGGAAGAAGTCAAGCATCCCTATCAGGATATTCAAAATTCCGCCTATTATCGGATGAAAAATCGCTTTGAGATTGAGGGGCAGGAGAATGTTTCGAAATCGAACCGCGAAAAAAAGAAATTCTTTGGAAAAAAGCAGACAAAAGAGAGTTTGCAATCACAAAAAGATTATTGGAGCGAAGAAACGAATTTTCATAAAATAAATCAATCAAAAACAAAGAGAGTAGTTTCTAAGAACGCTTTGAATAAGAAGGCTGAGGAAATGAAATTAACGAAGAGGGGAATTACAAACAAGAAGACAAAGAAAGAAAAGATAGAAAAGGATTCATTGTTTCCTAAGGCAACCAAGTCAAAGGCAGGGATTGTAGAAAGGCAATCGAAAAAGCGCTTTCAAATGCCGAATAATTGGAAATTGACGGGAGTAATGCTCTCGCTCCTTGCGGTGCTTACAGTTATGTCCATTTTATTAATTAATCGATACTCACAGATTGCTAAGGTAAAATATGATATTAATGGTTTGAATAAGGAGCTTTTGGAAGTGCAAAATCAAAAAGACAAGCTCAATGTTCAAATGGAAACCAGTAATCGAAGCGATATTATAGAAAAGTATGCAAGGGAACAGCTTGGAATGGATTATCCCAAAGAGGATAAGATTACGTACATTAAAGTAAATTAGAGCTTAGGTTTGAATAAGAACTTAGTTGGAATGACAATCTTGGAAGTTCCTTTTGCAAGAAGGAACTTTTACATAGTTGGAATATGGGTTAGGGAAATAGATATCATACAGGATTTGATTTTGGAAATGGAGTAAGAGTTATGAGAGAGACGGAATTTAACAAAAGAAGAGACAAACGATTAAAATTAACAATCATTATGTTTTCTATTATAATGGTCGTATATGTTTTGCGTTTGGGATATATTCAAATTATTAATCCGGAAGAATACTCTCGTGCCGCAATGTATCAACAATATCGTGATGTCCAAATTATGCCGAAACGGGGCAATATCTATGACCGAAATGGAAAGGAATTGGCAGTTAGTGTCTCTACTTATGATGTATGGGTGGAGATGAAGTATGCGACGACTCAGGAAAAACCGTGGACCGAAGAAGAATGGATGCATTTTGCAGAAGATGTCGGGAAGATACTCGGAGCGGATGCGTCACATATTTTACAAAAGGTAGAAGATAATAGAGGAAAGGCCAGATTTATTCTTACAAAAAAAACGGATTATGATAAAAAAGAAAAACTTAAAGCTTTAAAATATAAACCTTTATTTTATGAAGAAAGCAAAACAAGATTGTATCCATACGGAAAATTTGCAGCGTATGTATTGGGACATATTTCGTCAGATAATACGGGATTAGGTGGAATAGAGGCTTATTTCAACAGAGAACTTACCGGAATACCAGGAAGAAAGGTTGTGCTTAGTGATGCAGAGTCTCATGAATTGGAAGACACTTCTCTCCGTTATAACGAACCCGTTGATGGAAATCATATTGTATTGACAATTGATGAAGTTGTTCAGCACTATGTTGAAAAAGCGATGGAGCAATCTTATCAACAAAACAATTGTCAAAGAGCTATTGCAATGGTAATTGATCCGAAGACAGGAGATATTTTGGCAATGTGTGCCAAGCCGGATTATAATCCTTCCAGTCCGAATGAAACATATTATGAGCGGTTTCGTAAAGCGATGGAAAATGCAAAGACGAATGAAGAGCAACTTGAAGTGTTGAATGCTATGTGGAGAAATCCCATGGTAAGCGATCTCTATGAGCCGGGTTCTGTTTTTAAGGCGATAACGGCAAGTGCAGGGATTGAAGAGGGAGTAGTAGAACCGAATTCCATCTTTCATGACAGCGGATTTGTTGTGGTTGGGGACAAAAAAATCAGAAACTGGAGCAACAAACCGTTTGGCTCAATTGATTTCAAAAAAGCCGTAGGGCAATCGGTTAATACAGTCTTTGTGGAAGTTGCAAAAAGACTTGGTTCGCAGCGTTTTTTGGAGTACATTCATGCATTCGGATTTGGAAAAAGAACGGGAATTTCTTTGCCTGGAGAAGCGGAAGGCATCATTTATTCTTTGGATAAGATGGGTCCGGTACAACAAGCGACGATGTCTTTTGGACAAAGTATTTCCGTAACACCTATTCAGATGGCAATGGCCGTTAGTGCGCTCGGGAATAATGGGGAGTTGATGAAACCTCGTCTGGTCAAGGAAATTGTCAACGATGAGGGAGAAATTATCAAACGGTTTGATCCTCAAGTCGTTCGTCGTTCGGTTTCCAAGCAGACGGATAAGGTTATGCTGTCATTAATGGAAAATGTTGTTGCGAAAGAAGGGGGAAAAAAGGCTGCCATTACAGGATATCGTATTGCAGGAAAGAGTGGAACTGCACAAAAAGTAATTAACGGAAAGTACCCGAGAGGGTATTATGTATCCAGTTTTGTCGGGATTGCTCCGGTAGAGGATCCGAAAGTGGTTGTCTTAGTTATTACCGATGAGCCGCACGGTCAGTACGGAATTTATGGTGGGGGAAATGCAGCTCCATTCGTAAAAATGATATTGTCGGATGTTCTTCGCTATATGGGAGTTACTCCGAATGCAATTGTCAGCAACAACACTAACATTGAGAAAAAGGAAATTCCGGAAATTCGAAATTTGACGTTGAAAGAGGCAAAAGCACTTTTAAATCAAGCGGATTTAAAATATACGGTTGAAACGGAACCGCAGAAAGAGGATGAAATTGTAGTAGATGTGTTTCCGAAACCGGGAGAAAATGTTCCGGCAGGCTCGAGTGTAGTGCTTTATTTCAAGGGAGAGGCAATTAATGAAGTTCTGATGCCGGATTTGACAGGGAAAACTGTGGCAGAGGCAGAAAAAATGCTTACCGCCTTGGGATTAAAGATGAGTTTTTCAGGAACGGGAAAAGCAATAAAGCAGTTTCCGGAACCCAATAAGTTGGTTAAGAAGAATTCGATGGTTAATGTAAAGTTTGAAGATTCGGCACAAGATGCAAATACAAAAGGTACTTCCGAACCAAAGCAGGAACAAGAGAAAGATCAGGATAACGGTGAGGTTTCCGATGAGCTTCGGGATGAAGGCGAGGGAGAAGAACAGGTTGAAGGAGGAAATACATCCATTATGTTCCAATAACGCCGAAAAAATTGTTTTTATCAAAAACAGACCGCTTTTTTACGAAGTTAAAATTATTTTTGGTAAAATCGGATGTGTTTAGCAAGCAGAGGATTTTATTTGTCAAAGTTTTGCGAGGAATGAAAAGGGAAAAGAAAGCCGTTTTTTAATAACGTTATACTATAAATTGACGAGATTTGGAGCTTGGGAAGGACGAATGTATGGAAGAAATGAAATTTTTGGAAATTGTTGAAGCGGTTGCCGGAAAAACAATGGACAGCAGTGCTTTTAATAATCGTATTTGCAATGTTACGACAGACAGCAGAACGGTAAAAAAAGGAGACTTATTTGTTGCGATTTGCGGAGAACATTTTGATGGAAATGAGTTTGTAAATTCTGCTTTGGAGCAAGGTGCAGGTGCAGTGCTTTCTTTGAGAGAATACCCGGATGCGAGAGTCATTACCGTAAAAGATACGGTGAAAGCATTAGGTGATATTGCAAGATTTTATTGTAGAAAGCTGAATGTATCAATTGTAGGAATTACAGGCAGCAGCGGAAAAACAACTACGAAGGATATGGTATATTATGCACTGGCTACGCAAAAATGTGCTTATCGAACAGAAGGCAATTATAACAATGAAATCGGATTACCGCTTACCGTATTGAAAGCAGATGCGAAGAAAGAAGCCATGGTGCTTGAAATGGGAATGTCGGCACAAGGAGAAATCGAGTATTTGGTATCCATAGCACAGCCTAAAGTGGGAGTCATTACAAATATCGGCACAGCTCATATGGAACAGTTGGGCTCGCGTGAAAATATTTTTTGTGCAAAGATGGAAATTGCCTCCGAAATGAAAAAAGAGGATGTCCTTTTGGTCAATGCAGAGGATGATTTTTTGGGCAAATTAAAAAAAGAAGATTATGAATTTACATTGCAAAAATTCGGTTTTTCGGAAGATGCGGATTATAGATGTATATCTTATTCAAATGTCGGGGACAGTACGACGATTCATGCGTCAATAGGTGGAGAAGAACTTGTATATACAATACCTGCGTTGGGAAAACACAATATATTGAATTCGCTTTCCGCTTTGGCGGTCGCACACAGCTTGGAGTTGGATGTGCAACAGGCGGCACAGGGGCTTCTGAATTTCAAACCTTCAAAACTTCGTATGGAAGTTAGCGTGCATGAGGGAGTTACAGTAATCAATGACAGTTATAATGCAAATCCGGAATCTATGAAATCGGTATTGGATATTTTGGAAGGAAAAGAGAAAGAAAAGAAAAGAATTGCAGTTTTGGGAGATATGTTGGAACTTGGAGAGAATTCCGAGCGCTATCATTTTGAAGTGGGCGCTTATGCGGCGCATAAATGCGATGTGTTGTTTGCGGTAGGAGAAAGTGCAAAATTTGTGCGTAAAGGAGCCCTTGAGGCGGGCATGAAAGATGAAACTGTATTTGCATTTGCAGATAAAAAATCCGCAGTAGATTGTTTAAAGGAAAAAATAAAGTATGGAGATGTCCTTTTGCTGAAAGGGTCAAGGGGAATGAAGATGGAAAAGGTTTTGGAAATGTTGTTTGGAAGTGAGGAAAAATAAGGTATGAACGGATTTTATGCATATATGATATCTTTTGTAATGGCATCTGTAATGGCGCCGAGAGTCATTCCTCTTTTGAAAAAATTAAAATTCGGACAAACGGAACGGGAAGAAGGACCGGCGAGCCATCAAGTTAAGTCCGGAACACCCACTATGGGAGGTTTTATCTTCATTCTTCCGGTTGCGGTTGCAACTTTTATAATCGGAGGGTTTCACGCTGATACAGTCATTGCGGTTTTGGCAATGCTGTTGTTTGGTTTGATAGGATTTATTGATGATTATATAAAGGTTGTAAAGAAGAGAAATTTGGGACTTCGTGCATATCAAAAAATAGTGTTACAGTTAATATTTGCATTGATTATAGCGTTTTTGCATCTGAAATATGCAGAGCATGGAGCTGCCGTATATATTCCGTTTACAGATAAACTGTGGAATATCGGAGCTCCGTTGTATATTGCTTTTTTGGTATTTATTTTAATCGGTGTCAGTAACAGTGTGAACTTAACCGATGGTTTGGATGGTCTGTGTACTTCGGTAACGGCGGTAGTTGCATTTTTCTTTTGGCTTGTGAGCAAGGAAGCCGGGGCAACAGGATTGAGTATCTTTAATGCGGCTTTGGTAGGAGGATGCATCGGATTTTTCAAAGTAAATCGTTATCCTGCACAGGTTTTTATGGGAGATACCGGTTCTATGGCTTTGGGAGGTGCAGTTGCAGCAAGTGCGATTATCCTTCATGCACCCCTTATTTTACCGTTTGTGGGAATTATTTATATGCTGGAGTCAATTTCTGTTATGTTACAAGTCTTTTCATTTAAGACGACCGGTAAGAGAATTTTCAGGATGTCGCCGCTGCATCATCATTTTGAGTTGGGCGGTTGGAGTGAAGTAAAAGTTTCCGCAGTCTTTGTGTTCATTACACTTATCTTTGCTATGATAGGATTGTACGGAATTTCTAAAATTTATTAAAGGGATAGCGATATTTTGTAGATAAAAACAGTATGTGAGGGAGGCATTACCATGAAGGATAACGAAAAGAAAATTTTGGTGCTTGGCTTGGGAAGAAGCGGCTTGGCAATGTTGGATTATTTGGATAAAAGAAACGTAAAAGTATTGGCATTTGATAATAAAAAAGAACTTCCCATAGATTGCTCCAAATGGAATAATGTGGAATTTCATATAGGAGAAAATCCTACCGGCGAAGAAGAGGTAGATCAACTTGTGATTTCTCCGGGAGTACCTCTTCATTTACCTTTTATCGAAACATTTAGAAAGAGAGAAGTTGAAATCCTCGGTGAGGTGGAATTTGCATATCGAAATGCACGAGGAACTTTTGTAGGGGTTACGGGTACAAACGGAAAGACAACGACTACCACTTTGCTTGGGGAATTTTTCAAAGAGGCACATAGAGATACAAAGGTGGTAGGAAATATCGGCAATCCGGTTATCCGGGCGGCAGAAAACGCAACGGAGGATACATGGTATGTTTCCGAACTGTCAAGTTTTCAGTTGGAAACCGTTCGAGATTTTAAATGTCATATTGCAGGTTTTTTGAATTTGACACCTGACCATTTAAACCGACATGGAAGTTTGGAATGTTATGGCGGAATGAAGGCAAATATTTTTAGAAATCAGACAAAAGAAGATTTTGCGGTGCTTAATTTTGAAGATGAATATGTTAAGAAATTGGAGGATAAAATAGATAGTACGGTACTTTGGTTTTCGGCGAAGCGCTCTGTACCATATGGATTGTATTTGGAAGATGGAGCTATCATTTCCAACTTGGATGGAGAAAAGAGGGTTTTATTTTCACGAAGCGATGTGGCGTTGCCGGGAAATCACAACATGGAGAACGTGTTAATGGCAATGTGTATGGCGTATAGTGCCGGAATTTCATTTGAGATTATGCACGATGTGTTGAAAAAGTTTCAAGGGGTTGAGCATCGCTTGGAATTTGTAAGAGAAGTTGCAGGTGTGCGTTACATCAATGATTCAAAAGGAACTAATCCGGATGCATCAACGAAGGCGGTTGAAGCATTTGACAAAAATTTAATTCTTATTGCAGGCGGAATGGACAAAAAAGTTCCGTTCGATAAGTTTATCGAGACATTTCAAGGAAAAGTAAAAAAGCTGATTTTATTGGGAGAAACGAAACATATCATTGAAAGTTGTGCGAAGGAGCATGGATTTGATGAAATTGTTTTGGTAAAAGATATGGAGGAAGCGGTAGAAACGGCATATCAAGTAAGTGTACGAGGAGATATTGTTCTGCTTTCTCCGGCTTGTGCTTCCTGGGATATGTATGAGAGTTATGAGGTCAGAGGAGAAGATTTCAAGACGTTGGTGGGAAAGTTGGAAGAAAAGTAGGAGAGAAAGATGTCAACAGGTAGAATAAAAGCAGGTAAAATGGACAAGGGAATACTGTTTGTACTGATGATTATCATTATTTTGGGAATTGTCATGGTGTACAGCTCGAGCTATATTCGTGCTTATTATGATAATAAATCGATGCAGCACTTTTTTTTGTCGAATGCAAAATATGGAGTATTGGGATTTTTTGCAATGATGGTAGTATCTTTAATACCGTATAAGTGGTATCGGACATTTCTTTTCAGTAGATTTTCCATAGGACTTACTTTATTGTTGTTTGTTTTATTGATACCGCTCGGGATAACGATTAATGGTTCTACAAGATGGATACAAGTCGGAACCGCTACATTTATGCCTTCGGAGCTTGCGAAAATAACTTGTATTTTGTATATGGCACGAATGATTGCCTCAAAAAGATGGAATATCAATCATCCTGTCCATTTGATTTATATACTTTGGTTTCCGGTTATCTGTGCAAGTATAACTGCGATGCAACCGCATATTTCCACTACTTTGACGATAGTATCTGTAACGGCATACATGCTTTTTGTTGGAGGGATCAATCTTATTTATGTATTTGTATTAGGTGGAGTAATCATAGTGTCGACTGCTTCTATGGTATTGGTTTCAACTTATGCAAGAGAAAGAATTTTGGCAATTGTCAGTCCTGAAAAAGGCGGTGGGAATGCAAAGATACAACTTATCAATTCATTGTATGCGATTTCCGGCGGAGGATTTGTGGGAAAAGGGCTTGGGAAAAGTGTTCAAAAATTTTTATATCTCTCCGCTTCTTATAATGATTTTATTTTTGCGGTCTATGCGGAAGAACTCGGATTTTTAGGGTCTGTAATATTAATTTTATTATTTTTTATATTGATTATCCGCTGTTTGAAATTAGCAAAAAATGCACCTGATCGATTTTCTTCTCTGATTGTAAGTGGAATTACAGCTCAGGTTGCATTTCAATTTATTGTAAATATCGGTGTCGCAATAGGAGTATTACCTACAACAGGAGTACCGCTTCCGTTTGTAAGCTTTGGCGGGAGTTCTCTGGTAATGTCTATGGCATCTATGGGAATTGTCTTGAATATTTCTCGATATGACAGAAGTGTCCGCAAACAATCGACAAAAGATAAGGAAGAAGGAGAATTGGCACGATGAAGGTAATTGTCACAGGTGGAGGAACGGGAGGACATGTCTATCCGGCATTGTCCATTGCCGATGCATTTCGTTCCTATGATGAAACGATTGAAATTTTATATATCGGTACCAAAAAAGGGATAGAGGCTGAAATTGTGCCGGAGTACGGCTATTCTTTTCGAGGAATAGAAGTAAAAGGGTTTATCAGGAGACTTACCTTTGAGAATATCAAGAGGGTTTATTTGGCAATTCAAGCGACAAGAGCATGTAAGAAGATTATGCGAAAATTTCAACCTGATGTTGTAATCGGTACCGGCGGATATGTATGCGGGCCTGTTCTAAAGGCGGCAGCAAAATACGGAAGCTTTACCGCAATTCATGAACAAAATGCATTTCCGGGATTGACCAATCGTCTCTTGGCGAAAAATATGGATTTGATTTTTTTGGGGTTTGAAAAAGCAAAGGAACGTTTTAAGACAAATACGGAAATGTTGTTTGTAGGAAATCCGGTAAGGGGCAGTGTTTTTTCATCAGACAAAAAGGCAGCACGAAAGAAACTTGGGATAGATGAACAAGCAAAAATGATTTTGTCTGTCGGCGGTTCCGGAGGTTCTGAAAGTTTAAATGACGCTTTTGCTGGGGCAATACCTTATTTCATAGAGCAAAATATTTCCTTTTTACATACGACGGGAAAGTTACATTATGATGAATTTATTGCGCAGATACAGAACTTAAAGTTAAAAAAGGGACAGGAAATAAAAGATTATGAAACGGATATTCCTCTGTATATGGCAGCGGCGGATTTGGTTATTTGCAGTGGCGGAGCGACCACTTTGGCGGAGGTAAATGCTATGGGGAAGGCAGTTATCGTCATTCCGAAAGCATATACCGCAGAAAATCATCAGGAATACAATGCACATTCCATAAAGGAAAATGGAGCGGGAGAATATATTTTGGAAAATGATTTAAATACGGAGACGATGCTCAAAGAGGTGTCCGCTTTCCTGCAAGATGATGAGCATAGAAAAACGATGGAAAAAAACAGCCGAAAAATGTATCCGGAAAATGCGGCAGAAGAGATTGTAAAAGGGATTATGAAACGTTATAAAACTCATTAAATGAGTATGGAATGTTTTTCGTTACCATTGTAAGAGAAAAAGTGAGAGGATTGTATGAAACACACCGATAAGAGAGAAGAACTTGATATTGAAAAAAAATCACAAAAAGATGGAATGGAGGAGCCGATTTCGCTGAATGCATTTCAGCAATCACAGGAAAAGAATCTGCAAACCGATAGCACTACGGAGCGGTCTGATGAGGAAAGTACATTTGAGCGTACTTGTCCGCAGGATACAACACCTATAAAAACAAAAAGAAGACGTAATTTCAGAAAGTATTTCAAAAAAATCAAATGGGTTGTTGCAGGACTTATCCTTTTGGGAATCGCCCTTGTACTTTCTCCGGTGTGTGCACCGAAGACGGTGGTTATTTTGGGAGACAACAGCTTAAAAGAAGAAGAGTTGATTTCTATGGGAAAAATCAATATGTCATCGAGTATGTATCTCATACGTTTGGGAGCGGTTGAAAAGAAATTATCCCAAAATCCTTATGTAAAAACAGCTCATGTCAGTCGCAAGTTTCCGTCCACTTTGATTGTAGATATGAATATGCGAGAAGAAGTTGCTACGGTGAACTTCAAGGAAGGCTTTGCTATCATTGACCATACGGGATATATCTTGCGGATAGAGCAGGATATTACAAAGATTATAAAGCCTCTTATTACAGGGATTGAAGCGCAAAAAACTTTAAAAGTGGGAGAGGTTTTGGATGGAACGCAGGATGAAAATATCCATATGATTTTAAATTTGCTTTCCAATGTGCAAAATGCCGGTTTACTTCAAAATATATCCGAGATGAATTTGCAGGATAGCAAAAACATTTACATGATTACAACACGAGGACTTCGTGTTTTGCTTGGAAATGGAGATGATTTGACTTACAAACTGATGCAGCTTAGTCAAATTTTGGTGGATTTGCATACGAAAGGAATCAGCTACGGTATTATAGATATGCGTTTTGACAGTTATCCGGTGTATAGGGAGAAATAATTTATGGGAAATTTTGACAAAAATTCCGAAAAAAAAGCAATCAACCGTTTTATTTTGCTTATATGCAGTGTGGTAATAGGAATCGGTATTTCCATGCAGATAAATATTGCGGAGAAGTATACGGGTTCCAAGACAACCTCTCAAAGAGCGAGAACTTTGCAAACGGAGCTGAAGAACCTAAAAGAGAAACGGGAGGCAATGGAAAAGGAAATTGCGGAACTTGAGCATGAGATGGAAGAATTAAGAGGAGACGGTAATTTTCAGAAAGATGTTGAAAGACAGCTTCAGGAGCAAATTGACAAATATGAAAAACGGATAGGCTACAAAAAAGTTTCGGGAAAGGGCATAGAAGTAGAGCTGTTTGAAAACTTGGAGGCTGATTCTTCTGTCCTTGTCAACAATTATGAACTTTTGCTGGCACTTATCAATAAGCTCAATGCCGCAGGGGCAGAGGCGATTGCGGTTAATGAAGAGCGATATGTTTTGACGACACAAATGCAGATGGAAGGCGGCGTGCTGAAAATGAACGGAAACACTCTGAAACCGCCTATTGTAGTGCGTGCAATCGGGGATGCGGATACCTTGGAGGCGGCAATGAATTTTCGATATGGAATTTTGTGGGAAATGCGCAATTATTATGGCATTGATGCAAAAGTTACAAAACGGAACGAGCTTGATATACCGAGATATAATCAGGTAATAGAGTATCATTATGCCAAAATCGTTGAAGAGTGAGAACCATGTATAAGAAAAAAGTCTTAAAGAATAATGTGATATTGATGTCCTTGCTTTTTTTAACAGCACTTGTCGTCATGCAGACGAAGGCGATGAAGGACAAGTATATTTATACCGGATTGCAAAGTGTTGCGGCAATGGGAGAAGATGTTGCGATACAGTCGCAGGAACTTAATAAAATGATATTGTTGAAAGAAAAGAAGTATGAAGAGTTGCAGGATTTTAAGACCAAATATGCCAACGGAAATCAAACCGCTGTGCTAAAAGAAACTTTAGAAAAGAGAAAAATGCAGGCGGGATATACGGATTTGCAGGGAGAAGGAGTAGTTATTAAGCTTGAAGACAGCCAGAGAGAGCTTAGAGAAGGAGAAAATCCCAATGATTTAGTCATTCATGACCAAGACATTCTCATACTACTCAATGATTTAAAAGTGGCAGGTGCAGAGGCTCTTTCCGTAAATGGACAGAGAATTGTAGGAAATACGGAAATAAAATGTACGGGAGCAACCATAAAAGTAAATGGATTTACCTATGGACAACCGTTTATCATCAAGGCAATCGGAAATCCGGAACAGTTGGAAGCGGCGGTTTTATCGCCCAATTCTTACGGAAATATTTTACAAACTCTGTATCGTATACAAATTCAGGTAGAAAAGAAAGAAGTAAAGATAGAACGGTTTGCACAGTAGTTGGAGTATTAAAATACGCATAAGAAATGACCTTACGGTAAAATTACAGGGAGAAAGAAGAGTGAAGTTATGATTTGGGCAGTACTTGGAATTATATTAGGTTTAATTGTCGGAAACTATTTGCCGTTTACTTATCCGGACAACTATTCTCTCTATATTTCCATCGGAATTTTGGCGGCTATGGACTCTATTTTTGGAGCAGTGCGTGCATCTATGGAAGATAAGTACGATAATTTGGTGTTTATTTCCGGTTTTTTATTCAATGGAATTTTGGCGGGGTTTTTGTCTTATTTGGGAGATAAAATGGGAGTACCTCTTTATTATGCACCGATTTTTGTGTTTGGAGGACGTCTGTTTGAAAATTTTGCTGCTATCCGTAGATTAATGATACAAAAATGGAGAAGTTAGATTATAAAAAATGCCAAAATAAGAGGAAGAATTGTCCGATAAAAACAAAAAAGAAGTGGAAAAGTATTGACGGCAAGCCGTTCTTGAGTTAAAGTATAGAGTAAGAAAGTTTATAAAAAATTCCGATTCCCAAGGAGGCCTAAAAATGGTACAGTTAGATATAAAAGATAGTGTAAACGGTGAAGTAATCAAAGTCATAGGAGTAGGCGGCGGTGGCGGAAATGCCGTTAATCGAATGATTCAGGCAGGCATTGTAGGTGTAGAATATATCGCAATGAATACAGATGCTCAAGCATTGCACAAATCCGAGGCGGAAATCAAACTTCAGCTTGGTGCAAAGTTGACACGTGGATTGGGAGCCGGTGCAAATCCTGAGATCGGGAAAAAAGCAGCAGAAGAGACTATTGAGGAAATCAAAGGGATATTGGAAGGAACGGATATGGTGTTCATTACGGCAGGAATGGGCGGCGGAACCGGAACGGGAGCGGCACCTATTGTTGCAAAGGCTGCACAGGAAATGGGAATTTTGACTGTGGGAATTGTTACCAAACCTTTCTTCATGGAAGGAATTCAAAAGTTACGGAAAGCAGATAAAGGAATTAAGGAATTGCAAGAAAATGTAGATACATTGATTGTAATCCCGAATGATAAAATATTGGAAATCAGTGCAAGAGATACTCGTATGGATGAAGCGTTCGAGATGGCAAATCAAGTATTGAAGCAAGGTGTGCGAGGAATTACGGATATTATTAAAGTTCCCGGAATTATTAATGTCGACTTTGCCGATGTTAAGAACACAATGATTAATAAGGGAATTGCTCATATGGGAATAGGTAGTGCCAAGGGAGAAAATCGTGCATTGGAAGCTGCGAAACAAGCAATTTTCAGTCCTTTGTTGGAAACTACCGTAAAAGGAGCCAGAGCTCTTTTGCTTAATGTAACGGCCTCAAAAGATTCTTTTACCATTACCGAATTTCAAGAGGCATCTCAATTTATCATTGATAATGTAGAGAGAGAAGATGTAGAGACCATTATCGGAACCGCATACAGTGATGATGACGATGAAAGAATTAGCATCACTGTTATTGCAACCGGATTTGATGATGAAAAGGCATCTGTAAAAAAACAGGTTGCAGACGGCAAACAAAAAGAGGAACAGGAACAAAAAATATTGGAAGATTTATTTTCCGACAGTGCTTTGAATGAGCCGACAACATTTGTCATTCCGGATTGGTTGACAAAATCCAAGAAATAGTAAAAAAGGAGCACAGTCTCCTTTTTTTTCAAATAAGCAGAAAAACAGGTTGATGCATCTGTTCCCTTTTTATATGCAACACTTATGAAAGATAGCGTAAAAGTCATTTTTTATACATTATCCTGTTTGCCATATCTTTGGTTATTAGGAACAGTAATCGGAATAAATGGTGGAAATATATAAGTTCTCTATGAATAGGTACGGGTAAAGGAATTATGGTATATCTTGTATCCATAAGTTCAGGCGTTTGTATGAATGATAAAAGCTGTTAAGAAGTTGAACAAAATTTACTTATCACATGAAATGAGGGATAATGATGAAGTGTCCGTTTTGTGGAGCAACGGATTCCAAGGTTGTCGATTCCCGACATACCGATGAAAACAATTCCATTAGAAGAAGACGAGAATGTGAAGTTTGCAACCGCAGATTTACAACTTATGAGAAGATTGAGGAAATCAATGTTATTGTTGAAAAAAAAGATAAGACGAGAGAATACTTCGATAGGGATAAAATCATGAAAGGGATTGTGCGCTCATGTGAAAAGAGGCCGATTTCCTTTGAACAAATGGAGCGGGCGGTAAATGATATTGAGAGAGAAATTTTGAACTCTTTTCGTAAGGAAATTACCAGTGATGAAATCGGAGAGATGGTAATGAATCGCTTGAAGGATTTGGATGATGTTGCTTACGTTCGATTTGCATCGGTATATCGAGAATTTAAGGATTTGAATTCATTTCGTAAAGAATTGGAAAAAATTCAAAAGGAACGTTCGAAAGACAGCTCTGTACAGGAGAAATTATGATAATTTCTTTTTCTTGGAGCGAACGTGGTACAATTTTAATGCAAAAATTGTTTTAGAAGTATGAAAATAAGTGTTTCTTTCAAAAGGACACATAGATGTTTCATCGGAAAGAAAAGGTGAAGGTTATGAAATTGTTTGCAGCCAACAGTACATCCAATGTAGATGCGCTAAAAGTCAGAAATAGTGAAAAGTATTTTTATCGCTATATGGCAGATACGTTAAAAGGATATGGGATAACAAAAGTAGTACCGTTTACGTCTGTATATGCTGACCTTTTTTATTTGGAAAAAGGTAAAATAGGGCTGTTTAAATTTATGGATACGAATGAAGAAGCCTTTTCTATTTTAGGAGAAGAAATTGCAGAAATTATGGAAGAAGAGAGAGATAAACTCTTTGAGATGATAAAAGAGCAGGGGATTTTGTGCGAAATTCCCTGCTTTTATATTATGCCTTATGTTGACTTAGAGGCCTTCGGCATGGAAGATAAGAGGAGTTACATTATTGATAGAGAACCGTTTGAACGGTTGATCAATCAAGAAGATGCGTTTTCGAATTATCTTAGTGATACCTTGGATACGGAGACGATGGAGCATATACGACTGACTTTGGCAAAAGATTATCATATTTTCAAAAAATCCACTGATAACAGAAATGCAAGAGGAACTATGAAAAAAATTTTCTTCCCGTATAAAGAGTTGAGTTATCAGGCGCTTTTTATGGATGCGAATGAAATACGATATATTAACTCGATTAAATATGGAAAAACATTGTTGGAAGGTTCTTCCGGAACAGGAAAGACGACAATTTTATTCAGTAGAGCAATAAAGTTGGCAAAACTTTTTCCAAACGATCATTTTTTGTATCTTACGTTTGATAAACAGCTTGTGTATGAATTGAACAATATGATGGAAATGAAAAAAATACGTTTGGATAATTTGAAGGTAATCAATTTTCATCAGTATATTGCACAATTGGGGAAACCGTATGGACTTCGTATTGATGGCGGGAAGGGCTATCGCTCATTTGCTGCGGAATTTCATAAGATATTTCGTAAGGTAACACAGATTTATAAAGAAAAACCCATGTTTCGGGGAATTTTCTTAGACGAATCGGAAAATTTTTCGGATGAAGAAATTGATTTTTTGTCGGAATGTGTCTATCCGAAAAAAAGTTTTTTTGTGGTATCTCAGGATAAGGCGAAGGATATTAAAAATACAGAACAATCCATTTGGAAGGGAACCGATCGTGTCTACTTTGATGAAGTGATTTCATTGAAGGTCAATTACAGGAGCAGTGTGCAAATCAATACATTTGTGAATGATTTTACCGAAAAAGTGCGTTCGTATGCAGAAGAGCAACTTGATACGGATTTGTACGATTATATCCGAAAAGGGTATACGAGAAGAAAAACATTAGGAGAAATTCACTTAATAGAGAGTTTGAATACTGCGGAAATGTTGAAAAAAATGGGAGAAAAGATAAGAGAACTTGAAAAGAAAGGGTATATTTATTCGGATATTTGTATTGTGTATCCGTATAATAGTCGAAAGACGAAGAATAAAGGGCAAATTTTTTATCAATATATGATAAAAAATGCTCTTGAAGAAATGGAAATTCCATTTCTTATCGCAAATGATGAGATGATTAATATGACACACAAAATAGGAGTTACCTTATCGAATGTCTACAATATCGGAAACTTGGAATTTAAAGCGGTACTGTTTTGTGAAACGGAAAGCTTAAGTTCCGATTTTGCAGAAGAAAGCATGGACAAATCCATATTTTTACGAGGCATTAATGTGTTATATACCATTTTCAATCGCAGTGTGGATGAAATGTATATTTTTACGAGAGAAGAAGAGACAGATAATTGTTGGAAAAGTTTGATGAAAGAGGCATTTTATATGCGAAGACAATAGAACAACGGATTATATTTACGCATTTGGTATAGATGGTTTGTTTATGGAAAAGAAATAGGATAAAAATGATGGAGGGAGTTATGAATGGAACAGATTTTGAACTGAAGAACAAAGAGATACTTTCTCTTGCGGAGGAGCAAGTTTGTGAAAAATATCGTTGCTTTCCGTCGGAACGAACACAAACAACTCTTTTGCTCTGGTGTAGCAAGCAACAGAATAAATTACAAAGACAGGAGGCGGAACGATATTTTCGCCAAAAGGGAGTGGAGAATATCATTTGGAAAGAGGTACCTCACACTTGGATTCAAAGAGGAATTTCCACGTATTACACATTAGCGGCAGCGAATGAAAAATTTTCACAAAAATTGGATTCCTTGATACAGTCTCACGATATTTCAAATCTCTTGGAGTTCATTTTATCGGTTGCATTGGACGCAGAGGCAAGTGATATTCATCTTTTTTATGCAGCTGAAACGATTTTGGTTCGTTTTCGCTTGCAGGGCAGTTTGAAAAGTTTTTGTGTATTGCCGGAAAAAACGGGGCAAGATTTGATACGAGCGATAAAAGTAAGAGCGAACATAGATATTGCAAAAAACAGAAATCCCCGTGACGGTAAAATGAAATTTCAATATGAAGGGAATGAGGTAGATATTCGGATTTCGGTTATTCCTACCGTAGAGGAAGAAAAAGTTCATTTGCGGTTGTTAAATCGCAGAAATGTTCCGCTGGAGATTTCACAACTTGGAATGAAGGAAAAAGAAGAGAGACAGCTTAAGGATTTTTTACATAGAAACAGCGGTTTTTTGCTGATAACAGGGCCTACCAGCAGTGGTAAAAGTACCACTATGCGCTGTTGCATCAATGAAATTCACAATGGAGAAAAACACATCATCAGCTTGGAAGATCCGGTTGAGTATGTGATAGAAGGAATTACACAGGTACAAATTAATCGGGAGAATGAATACGGATTTTCGGAAGCACTTCGTGCGATGCTCCGTCAAGATCCAAATGTGCTTGCTATCGGAGAAGTGCGTGACTTTGAGTCTTGTAATACGGCAATTCAGAGTAGTTTGACGGGTCATTTTGTCATAAGCACCTTGCATACAAAGAATGCCGAAAGTGCTATTGACCGAATGATAAGCATAGGGCTTAGTCCGTACCTTTTGGCAATTTCGGTAGGCATGGTAATCAATCAGCGTTTGGTTCGAATTTTGTGTCCGCATTGCAAAGAAAAAGAAATTTATAGCGGAGAAGGAATTTCACAGTTGCATTTAAAAGAAGGAATGTCCGTGTACATAAGAAGAGGTTGTGAAAAGTGCGGTTATACGGGATATTCCAAGAGACAACCTGTTTTTCAGATGATTGAGTTTGATAAAAAACGGAGAGATGAGTTGGAAAAGCATGGAACATTATCCGTTTCAAAAAAAGAAGATGGGCTGTTGGAAAACGTGAGGGAGCTATTTCAACAAGGAGAAATTACGTTAGAAGAAGCTCTGTGCTTTTGTGAAGGAGAAGAAAGATGAAGCCTTCTCAAATAGATAAAATACGGTTTAGAAAAAGGAATCCTTTTTTTCAGAAATTGGAAGATGAAAACTTGCCTTCCAAGATGAAGGATAAGACACGAAAGGAAATTTTTTATACACTTTATACATTTGGTGAGCGTAATATTCCTTTTTATAAAACACTTGAAATGCTGGAGAGAGAATTTCCGAAGGAAGTTGTTTTATCGGAAATCAAAAAGGATATTTTAAATGGGTTTCCGCTCAGTTACAGTATGAAAGAACATCGTGTGGGAGATGAATTTGCACAGACAACATTGCTGATGGGAGAAGAAGGCGGAGATTTGACCAAGGCATTGCGGACGGTTTTTGAATATTATAGGGATAAGGAAAAAATAAAGGAAGAATTGTTGAAGATTTCACTTTATCCGTTGTTGGTGTGCATGAATATTATCTTGTTGTTATTTTTCAGCATGTACAGTATTTTTCCCGGTTTAATTTCCATGTATCATTCGGCAAAAGTTCCTCTTCCGTTGATTTTGAAAAATTTTGAGCGTTTTGAAAATCTCTTTCGTTTTCATCGTGGGAGTATTTGGGTAATCATTACGACAATCTTTTTTGCGGTAAGTTCGTATTTTCAAAAAGAGAGTGCTCGCTACCAATGGAATAAATTTCGCTTAAAGCTTCCTCTTTTGGGACATTTGTATCGCAGATTTTTTCTGAAGAATTTTATGTGGAGGCTGTCTGTTTTGAACACAGCCGGTATTAAAATAAAGCAGTCTCTCCATATTATGGCGGAGGTAGAAGAGAATTCTTATTTTAAACAAAGCTTGTGCGAAATGGAGAGAGAAATTGAGAAAGGAATTGCCTTGTCTCGTGCAATGGAAGGACAGAATTTGATTTTTTCAAAGAGAGAAGTGTCATATATTCGTCAAGGGGAAGAATCGGGAGCGTTGAAGGACAATATTTGTGCAATGGCAATTATGCATGAGAGGGATACGGAGCGTTTTATTTCCAGATTGTCAGCCTATGGACAGCCGATTATGATTGTATTTTTGGGTCTTTTGGTTGCGGGAGTTGCATTTTCGGTAATGCCTTTGATTAACATGACAGATTTGTATATGGACTGATCGAAATAAGGAGGATAGGGGAGAAAATGAGAGACGATATGAGAGAGAAACCTGTTGAACAAAAGAGAGAGAAGGGTATAACGTTTTATTGGAGCATTTTAATTGTTTTTATTGTACTTACTTTGATTTCGGAATATAGTTACCTGAAAGAGCGAGACAAAACACAACTCTTGATTGAGCGTTTTGAGAGAATTGAGGAGCAGGCGACAGAGGAAGAAGATATGCTACAAATGCCTATCTCACCGCAGATGGTATCAGACGTTCTTTTGGTTGCGCAACAATATCAGATAAATGAAATTTTTTCAAAAGAGCAGGATATTCATATTAAGATATTTGCGCCAAATAGAGAAAATATGAAAGCGTTGAAAAAAGAATTGGAGAAAAAAGGATATTCCTGTCAGTTACAACAGGCGGAAGGAAGTGGCGAATGGGAAAATTTGGTATTGGCGGTGAGAAAATGAAGAAAAAATACATTTTGTTTTTGAGCTTATTTCTTTTTATAGATCTGTTTGGAGTATTGTATCCGAATTTTCGTGCGGTATGGGACTATCGTCAAGAGCAGGCTGTTTTGAAACAACGAATTTTGCGATATGAGATGCACGAAACCAAAAAAAGTCGACCCTCCGCAAAAAAGCAGGAAGATTATATCTTTGATCTGGACGAACAAATAAAACAATTCGATATGCAAGTAAAGGAGAGAAAGATGGAATATATTGATAAGGATATGCAGTTTGATTTTCAACTTCAATGTTCCTCAAAACAGCTTTCCGATTTTTTTCAACAAAAGGAGTGGAAAAAAGAAGAATATCTCTTGCAAAGTATAGAAGTAAATCTTTTATCCGCAGATACAATGGAAGCTATGTTGCAAATGAAGGTGGGGAAATAGGAATAAACCGAAGAAATGCATTGAAAGAAAAAAGGAGTGAGAGCATGAAGAAAAGAGATGGAATTATATTGTTGGAAGCAGTGGTTTCCGTTTTTCTTTGTGTGTTGCTCACTTTTTTTATTGCAAAAACAGTCTTATTGCATCGGCAGATGAATCATACGCTGCAACGACAAGAGGAAGTACAAAAAGAAATCCAAAAACTCCTCTCCGATGAAAAAGGAGAGACGGAAGAATATGTTTCCTGCGTTTCTCAATCTTGCAGAGTGCAGATGGGAAAATATGAAACTTTGATGAAATGCACTGAGATAACGTATGAGGACCAAGGGAAAAAGAAAACATTTTACTTTTTGCAAAGTGAGGATTCGGAATGAAAAAGAGCCGAGGAAGTATCTTGATTGCAGTAGTTTCCGTTTTGACAGTGCTTGCTGTGGGCATTATATCCGTTGTGTCGGGTATGCATATTAAAATGCAAGAGCAGAGAGCGAGAAATGAAGTTATTCAGAGCCGTTTGGATTTTGATACTATGAAAGAACTCATGACGGAGTATACCAAAGCGGTAGTTGCAGAACGATGGCAGGCGATTGCACAGGAATGGAATGTATCCCTGAGTGCGTTGGAGATAGAAGAGAAAGAAACGATTGAAGAAAAAAGAAAACGCTTTGTTAAACAGAGATTTTTAAATTCAACCGCATATGAAAAAGAGAGTATAACCGTACAATCCTTACATGAGCAACTTCATACAAAAAAAATATTCTTTCAACTTGTATCTGTCAAAATCATAGACTATATGGAGATTGGAAAGACCGAAGAAAAAGCGGTGTGCTTTGTGTATCGAGGGTATATCCAAAGACAAGACGGTATAACAACAGTCAGAGGAAGTGTCTGCATATATATGCCTCAGCTTGATGAAACAGAAGATTTTTCCGTTTCGGAACAAGTGGAATGGAATGCTTTGTTGCATAAAGGACCCTTTGATTACACAATCGAAAAAAGATAGAAACATTGGTATGAAAAAACAGCAAAAGTATTTAAATTGACTCCTTACAATAATCCAAGCAAAAAGAGGAAAGAAAATTGAAAAGAAAAGGCTTTACATTCGTTGAAATTATAATAGCAATCATGCTTCTTACGGCAATAAGTGTATATAGCATAGCAAGAATACAAATTTCCTATGCTCGGCAAAGGGCAGTTGCATATGAAATTCAAAATCTTTGTAATTACGCTCGTACGTTGGCACGAAACGGGTATGGAACAGGAGTTATCCTGTATATCCAAAAAAAGGAAAGAGGAGAATATGAGTATGCGCTTTTGGATACGGGTAACCGAACAATATGGAACGGCGTGATTGCAAATGATATTACCTTGTATGGAGGGAAATATGGAAGTGACAGTATTCATACCAAGATAGAACGTTTGCATATAACCTTTTTTGCACAATCCGCAAATGAAAAGAATAAGATTATGACGATTTTTGTAGGGGATAAGGGAGAGAATATTTCCTTCAAGATTACCGTTGTTCCGACTACGGGGAGGGTTTATATCCATGAAAAGAAATAGAGGGTACACCTTAATAGAAATTGTAATTGCTTTGGGAATTATCGTTTTTTTGATAAGCTTTTTGGCAAAAAATACAGTACTTACAAGAAAATATATCAACATGCAGTTACAACAGGATAACAGACAAATCAGAGTGCGTGATTTGGAACAGACCGTTCAAGCGGAATTTGCAAAGGCCTTTGCTTTGCATGAAGTTTTGACTGCGGAAGGAAGGATTCTTCACAATATCGGAGAAGAAGAAATCCAAGTAAAATGTATCCAGCTCTTTCAAAAAGAAATGACCGATCAAAAAATGGTGGGTGAGACTATGCTTCCGTTAAAAATTGAAGAATATCGAAAATTTATTTATATCATGCCTTCCGAAGAACGAAAACCGCTCCGCTTTTCCAAGAAAAGAGGAGATGCGTATGCTACTTGTGAGACTGCATTGTATGGCGAGAATTATGAGGCTGGTACAGGGATAGAAGAAATGACCATTCGAAAAATTTCCGATACCGATTTTGAAGTCGGTTTTTCCTTGTATAATGAAAATTCTGATGAAAAGACAAAACGAAATTATTTTATGGTGAAATTATGCAGATAAGATAAAACGAAAGTTTTTGTATATAAGACTGCTCTCAAAAAAATGTATACGAATTCCTAATTAAAGATATAATAAAATCTGCTTGCTACGAGGTGTTTTTTTCTAATCTCTTTCATGTGAAGAAGTTCTCTTGTGTTCCTTCAGGCAACTGCTATGAGATAATAGATATGTGACAAAAAACCAAAACAATATGTCCACTGTTATAAGTAGAATTCGCTAAAAAGTAAACTTGAAAATGATATAAAAAGAGGTATACTTTCAAGAAGGAAAAGTTTAATAAAAACGGATAGAGAAGTATATTGATATTTTATAAATCAAAATGAGAAGGATTCAAAGTAAACTTGTTCTTTTTGTATGAAATAAGTCCATCGTGTTTCATTCTTCCCAGCTCCTTAGACAGGGCAGACCTATCCAAATTAAGATAATCTGCCATTTCCTGACGATTAAAAGGTATGGAAAAAGAATTGTTTTTGTGAAGCAGACGCTGGGAGGAAAGGTATGAAGAAATTCGAAGACGAGCACTTTTTGATCTTGTGTGGAAGCTTCGATTGGATAACATAATATTTTTGTAAGTAGATGCCGTTAATAAATTTTTCAAAAGTTTACTAAACCAAGGTTGGTTTTCACCAAGAGGACTTTTCAACTTTTTGGTGTCAACCAACAGTATTTTGCTGTCGACAGTAGCAAAGACATCTACCATGAGAGGAACATTCTCAAGGTAGGCATAGGTTTCCCCAAAGAAATCCCCCCTTCTATTTTCTCCAAGAATCATCTGATTCCCGAGAAAATCGGTTTTTCCAACGAGAATTTGACCATCTAAAACTATTCCGAAGTGACTTATCGTTTCTCCCATATTAAATAAAAATTCTTTTGCCTTGCAACCAACAATGTGTGCGTTGAGAAAATTGAGCGTAGTTAATAGTTCGTCTTCTTTAAAACCGGCAAAGGGGATGGTGTTTATAATTAGCTCTGTATAATTTTTTATATCGTTATTTTTTTTCATAAAAAGGATTCTCCTAATAATTAAAATTTCTACAAGGTACAAGTTAATCATTGTAGATACACCACAGAGGAACATCGGGTTAATAAAAATTTTTTTATTAGTGGTTATAACAACGGAATTTATTTGAAAATTATACTATACTTATATCACAAAAACAAGTGGGAAGTTTACCCACTATTCAAATAAATAAAATTTAGGAGGGAAATAAGATGAAATACAATAAAGAAATGACACTGGGAGCAGTACTTATGGGAAATGAAAAGGCTGCAAAAGTTCTTATGAGCCTGGGTATGCATTGCTTAGGATGTCCATCATCTCAGATGGAAACATTAGAAGACGCAGCAATGGTTCACGGATTAAACGTGGATGACATTTTAGATAAGCTGGAGGAGGAAGCATAATGAGTGCTTTTTTAGGTCCCATACATCATATGCTGTATGGGAAGATCAAATTTCAGAATGATTTTACAAATAGATTGATTTCTGAACTTGCCACAACAGAGATTGCAGCAGAAATTGATAAAATAGCAGAAAATATTCCTACAGGACTTATTGAGGATATTGTTGATCAAAACAATATCCACGCAAGCTTGCAAGAAATGATTTCTAAAATTGAAAAAAGATTGGCGATAGTTGTAACGCTTCTTAAAGCGAATGGGATAACTATGGATAAGCTGATTTTACTTGCTAAGGATTACGGTCGGGAAAATGCTTTGTCGGAGAATTTTGAAAGTCCTAAGGATGCTATTGAAGCTTATACAATGCTATCTACAAAATTGGTGAATGGAATGCCTTGCGATAGAGTTCAAGTAATTTTGCAAAAAGATAAGGACTCTGTCTTATGGCAGGACAGAATGGATATTCACCAGAAGTATTGGAATGAAATCGGAGGAGATGCCGGAGATTTTTATATCTTACGGCAGGCCGTAATACAAGGGATTTTAGGGAGTGCTTTTAAAGTTGAGGAGGTGGGACCGTATATGTTTCAATTGGAAAGAAACAAAATTAAAGATAAAGACAATATTGCACTGCTAATGGAGGAGCATGATAATATTTTGGCTATGATTGGACTTATGGAAGAGAAATCCGTTGCTCTTATGAACAACAAAGAGGAAGAGGTTGACTCCTTCTTCGGATTTATTGATTTTGCAAGGAACTATGCTGACAAGCATCATCATGGCAAAGAAGAACAGATTTTGTTCAAATATATGACGGAAAATTTAGGACTGACGGCAGAAAAGCTGGTTAATCACGGAATGCTTGTTGAACATAATCTGGGAAGACTTTATGTGGGAAACCTTGAAGAAAGTGTGAAAGCATACAAAGCAGACAAAAGTGATTTAAATAGGCTAGCCATCCTAACTAATGCAATGGGATACGGTGAGCTTTTGAAAAGGCATATTGCTAAGGAGAATGAGGTGGTCTACACCTTTGCAAAGCGAGAACTTGCACCTGAAGTAATGGAAAAAGTGGAGATAGAAACAGAAATTTTTGAAACAGAAAATGCACAGGTTCGTGAAAAATATCTTGAATGGTTAAAAGGCAAGCAATTTAGTATATGGAAAAAATAATATAAAAAATAATTCAAAATACGAATAGTAATAAAAAGGAGAAAAATTATGGGAATGTTTTGTTATCAATGTCAGGAAACAGCCGGGGGGAAGGGCTGTACAAAGGTAGGTGTATGCGGTAAAAATTCAACAGTTGCAACGTTGCAAGACCTTTTAATTTATACAGTTAAAGGGATATCGCAAATAGTTGTAGATGGAAAAGTTAAGATTTCAGATATAAATGAAATCAATCAGGAAACTGTAAAGTCACTTTTTATTACAATTACGAATGTCAACTTTGACGAGCTTATGATTGAAAAGCAGATCAAAAAAATGATTGCGTATAGAGATAGTATTGCCAAGAATTTAAATATTGAAATTTCAGATGCGGGCAAATTTATCGTCGAAACAAGAGAAGATATGCTGGCGAAAGGAATAAGTGTCGGTGTTTTATCAACGGAAAATGAAGATGTCCGTTCTCTTAGAGAGCTTATCATCTATGGAATAAAAGGAATGGCTGCATACCATGAACATGCGGCAAATCTGGGGTTTGAAGACGATAGTATATATGAATTTATATACGAGGCTATGGCTAAGACTATGAATGACAGTTTGACAGTAGATGAGCTTATGGCACTTACCCTTAAAACAGGAGAATTCGGTGTTAAGGCTATGGCACTTTTAGATAATGCAAATACCAAAATTTATGGAAATCCTGAAATTACAAAAGTAAATATCGGGGTCAGAAATAATCCGTCTATTCTAATTTCAGGTCATGATTTGAAAGATCTTGAAATGCTCCTTGAACAGACTAAGGGAAGTGGTGTTGATGTTTATACTCATGGAGAAATGCTACCGGCACATTACTATCCTCTATTCAAGAAGTATGATAATCTTGTAGGAAACTACGGTAATGCTTGGTGGAAACAGTTAAAGGAATTTGAAAGCTTTCATGGAGCTATTTTGTTTACTACGAACTGTATCGTGCCACCTAGAAAAGAAGAGGTAAAAAACAGAATATTTACAACAGGGGCAGCAGGTTTTCCGGGTTGTACACATATAGAAGCTGATGAGAATGGAAAGAAAGATTTTTCTAAGATTATTGAGCTTGCGAAAAAACTGCCTGCACCAATGGAAATCGAAAATGGAGAAATTATTGGAGGTTTCGCTCATAATCAGGTTATAGCTCTTGCCGATAAAATTGTAGAAGGCGTTAAAAGGAGAGAAATAACAAAATTCTTTATAATGGGTGGATGCGACGGAAGAATGAAAAGCAGAAGCTACTATGAAGATTTTGCAAAACAGCTACCGAAGGACTGTATAATCTTAACGGCAGGGTGTGCGAAGTACAGATATAACAAACTAAATTTAGGAGATATAAACGGAATTCCAAGGGTGTTAGATGCGGGACAGTGTAATGACTCCTACTCCTTAGCTGTAATTGCTTTAAAACTCAAGGAAGTTTTTGAAAAGGACGATATAAATCAACTTCCGATTGCATATAATATTGCGTGGTATGAGCAGAAAGCGGTAATTGTGTTATTAGCATTGCTTTATCTGGGTATTAAGAATATTCACATTGGACCTACACTGCCGGCATTTCTTTCTCCAAATGTTGCAAATGTTCTTGTGGAAAACTTTGGAATTGCAGGTATAAGGGATGTCGAATCCGATATGGAGGTGCTACTTGGATAATATGAAATTATTCTTCCAATGAAAAAATTTTTATCGGAGGAATAATTCATTTCATTAGACAGTTTTCTTGACACATATGCTTGACAATCCTACAGCGATTATTCAAAAAAATAAAATTAAGTATTGACAGATGGGTTTTCATTGTGTATGATAAATAAAAATTAATAAATTGTAGGATTGTAGGACGGAAACAAAAAGTAAAACGGAATTGTAGTATGGTAGGATTGTGGAGCATAGAGAATTAAGGAGATATTTCCTTAAAATTGCGTGATTATTATATCCTTTTGCATACTGCAAGAGGATTTTTTATTTGTTTCCGAAAGGAAGGAGAAATGTATCATGAAAGCAA
Source organism: Filifactor sp. (assembly GCA_041848665.1). Taxonomy (GTDB): domain Bacteria; phylum Bacillota; class Clostridia; order Peptostreptococcales; family Filifactoraceae; genus Filifactor. The sequence continues at coordinate 7,135 of JBGZJG010000111.1, read as the reverse complement.
AAAAATTAGTAGGGATTGTAGGAATGTGTATGGCAGGGCTCATGGCATTGTCCGCTTGTCAAAAGGCAGATGCGACAAACACGCCGTCAGAAACAAAAACATTTAAAATCGGAATTAATCAGTTGGCGGAGCATCCGGCACTTGATGCCGTACGGACAGGATTTGAAGATGAGTTAAAAAAACTTGGAGTAGATGCACAAATTGAATACAAAAATGCACAAGGTGATGTCACCAATAGTACAACGATTTCACAAAAATTTGCATCGGACGGAGAAGATTTGATTTTTGCAATCGCAACCATCTCTGCACAAAGTGCGCAACAGGCAACCGACAGCATTCCCGTTTTATTCAGCGCAGTTACCGATCCCGTTGGAGCGGAACTTGTCGAGTCATGGGAATACCCCGGAAAAAATGTTTCGGGAACCTCAGATGCCTCTCCGGTAGAGAAACAAATTGCCTTGTTTAAGCAGATAAAACCCGAAATTAAGCGAGTTGGGATTTTGTTTAATACAAGTGAACCGAATTCCGCCGCTCAAATAGAGCAAGCCACACAAGCAGCAGAAAAAATAGGAATTGAAATCGTAACCGTCGGAGTAAATAGTATAAATGACCTTCCACAGGCAATTGATGTGCTTACCGCTAAGGTAGAAGGAATTTATACCATTACAGATAATATGGTTGCATCCTCCATCAATTTGGTTGCGGAAACGGCAACGAAAAAAGGATTGATTACCATTGGAGCCGAAGAAGCGCACGTTGCAGGCGGTATGCTCATGACGGATGGATTAAGTTACGAAGCATTGGGACGTCAAACCGCACAAATGGCAAAAAGAATTTTAGTCGATAAAGAAGATATCTCCGCTATGTCGGTTGAGACCTTACAAAATACAAACAAGATTGTAAATACAAACACTATGAATGCACTGCAATTAAAACAAGATAACACAGCTTTTGCGGGAGCGGAGTTTGTGGAGTAAAATTGCCAATATCAAAAACCTTCATAAAAACCCTTAAAAAATCCCTTTTTGGATAGAAAAATAATCCATTTAGGGATTTTTACCTTTTTCTTCCTGTAATGTAATGATTTTGTAATTCCAATCTGTTTCTTTTTTCGGTACAATAGAAAAATAAGAAGAATTTCGCAGTTTGAGGAATGTTTATGAAAATACCGTATCTTTTTTGAAGATGTATGAACGAATGGAAGAATAGTTCGGTTGACAGAAGGAATGAAACGGGGTGCTTTGTTTTTTTTTGTTGGTTGTATCTTCTATTCCTCAATGCAGTGTTGTTTTTATGTGGTATGGCGATTTGAATTTTGCGGGGGGATGAAGGAGGAGCGTATGTGTTTCAAAAAAATAATGCTTAGTGTTTTTTTGATGAGTATGATAGCAACGTCAGTTGTTTTTGCAGATAATGAATTGGTTTCGATATTTGATGATTTGGATAATTTTATGGAAAAAGAAGGAATCGGTACTTCTGTGCAAAGGCAGGACTACACGTCTTCTATTTCGAATGTTGCCGAAAATAGAGTGGTTTTGGGAAATGAACGGTTATTTACAGAGTATGCTTATCTGATTGACGGTAAAAAAATTGGGATTGTTACCAATCAAACAGGAGTTAATTCCAAGGGTGAGCCAACAGTGGAGCGTTTGAAGTATTACACGAAGGGAACGCTTATTGCGGCATATTCTCCGGAGCATGGATTGGACGGAAAGGCAAAGGCGGGAGCTTATGTTAATTCGTATGTCGACACAGTTTTGGGAATTCCTGTATACAGTCTTTATGGAAAGACGAGGGAGCCGTCACAGGAGATGTTAAAAAATATTGATATTTTGCTTTTTGATATGCAGGATATCGGTTCACGCACATATACTTATATGTCTACCTTGAATTATGTAATGCGAGCGGGAGCAAAATACAATATTCCTATCGTCGTTTTGGATCGCCCTAACCCGATAGGAGGAACGATTGTGGAAGGGCATATGGCAAAGGATAAGTATCTGACTTTTGTGGGTGTTGATAATTTGCCTATTGCACACGGTATGACTTGTGGGGAATTGGCACAGTTTTTTAATCGAAAAATTCATGCGGATATCACAGTTATTCCAATGGCAAATTACAATCGAAATATGATATGGCAGGATACAGGACTGCCTTTTGTGGCTACTTCACCGAATATTCCCGATTTGGAGTCCGCATTTTTGTATATGGCTACCGGAATGGGGGAGGGAACGGGAATTGGTCAGGCAAATAAATTTCATTGGATTGGCGGAAAAAATATCAAGTCCGAAGAATTTGCAAAACGCTTGAATAGAGCTTCTTTGCCGGGGGTACGGTTTGAGGCGAAAAGTATGGGAGAACGAGGCGGTGTGAATGTTATTATTACGGATTACCACACCTTCAATCCGGCAAAAACGGGAATTTATGCACTTGCAATAGCAAATGAATTGACAACGATTAATATTCCGGTACAAAAAGGGAAAACAATTCCTATGTTTGAAAAATTATTCGGTTCGTCGGAAATGGGGAATTCGTTGAGAAAAAAACAGTCCGCAGAAGAAATTGTAAGAAGTTATCAAGGAGAATTAAACGAATTTAAACAAATTCGTAAGAATTATCTTATTTATCCTGAAATGATAAAATGAAGAAAAAAGGGGAAAGTGTTTGGAGGTTCGGATACTTTCCTCTTTTTTTTGTTTTGTAAAAAAATCATACAAAAGTAAATTTTTCACGCTTTTTTATCATTATATATAATACGAGATTTCATTATGAAAAAGAACATAAAATAGAATGGCATTAGAAAAAAACAGCTTTTATTATAAGTTTCATCAGTGTTAGCATAAAACAAAATTCATACAAATGTAATTTTTCATTCCTTTTTTATCATTTATATAAAATGGGAATTTTGATTTTAAAAGAATATTGTAATATAAGTATATACAGAGAATATTGTTCTATTTAAATATAAAATAGACACAAAATAAAAACAAATAAATTCGATTATTCTAATTATTTCGAATACATTTTTTTTTATAACTATGCCATTTTTTGACAAAAAGGCAATCCTTCTGATACGAATTATTTGCTTGTATAAAATTTGTAACCTTTGTAACTTTTTTGTAACTTTTTTACTTTTTTCACTTGAAATAAAAAAAACTATGGGCTATAATCAAAAAAATAAATTTTACAAAGGAGTATTTTATGAAAAAAAGTTCTTTATTGATTGCCTTAATTATGTTTCTTGGTTGTTTCCAAGTAGCATGGGCGGATAATGCAGAAGAACCGTCAACTCCCCAAAAGCAATCAAATGAAAGTGTAACCGTTGAAGATATCAAAGAGCAATCGAATTTGCCTGCCGATTTTTATCGTGCAGGAAAAGGTGAAGATGAGGAAGAAGAGATAGAAGAAGAAGTAAAAGAAGAAACAAAAGAAAATCAAATTGTTGTAACGAAAAAAGTAAGCGAACCGAATGTTCCTGTTTCTGCAAAGAACAAGGTATTTCAGAGGTTTATCGCCTCAAAAAACAGAAATGTCAGTGTGACACAAAGAGAGGCGATTGCAAATGCAGTGGAAGTTTCTGCAAATAAGTACAATGTGCGCACAACTCTAATTATGGCAGTTATTTGGAAGGAAAGCACGTTTTCTCCGACTACGCATACGGGTCCATGTTACGGGCTTATGCAAGTGCATAAATCGTACAGCGGCTTGAGTGAAAAAGAAATGTACCAAATCGGAACAAATGTGAACAAAGGAACACAAGAATTGGCATCAAACTTGAAAAAATATGGCGGCAACGAAGTAATGGCATTAACCGCATACAATTGCGGAACAGGAAATGTTGCACGTGGAAACTATACCACGAAGTATGCAAATAATGTTTTGGCCAAAGAGCAAAAAATTATTGCTTTTATGCAACAACAACAATAAAATCTATTTAAAAAAGAAATCCCGCCGAAAGTAACCTGTGGGATTTTTGCGTATAAGAAACCTCTATCGAAAAAATTTTTTGATAGAGGCTTTTAATGCTGAAGATTATATAAAAATATAGTTTTTATAATTACTTACCCAAAATATGACAAAGGATATCTCGTAGAGAGTGGCTTTTATTATATCTTCAATAAGTGTTTTGCATACGTTGTATTTAATATACTACTGTATATATGTTTCTGCCATGGTTCTGCGATTTGTTTTTTTTACACTAAACTGTTTTTAGATTTTGAAATACCCTGTTTTGCAATATATAGTATATAGGAACACCGACCATGCATACTACACCGAATTCTCCGGCGGCAACCGAGAGGATGCTTGCCAACAACGGCAGTTCAAAGAGAATAGTTAGCTGAATGCCGATGATAATTCCATTTGCGATGACAGGCAGCAATGAGGCAACAAAGATATTTTTGCAGTATCGCATGGGATAGGTGGCAACGAAGGTAGCAAATGTACCTACAAAAACGTCAATTATCCCGAGCGGACTAAATAGGTTTGCAAGCGCACAGCCTAATAAAAGTCCCGGAACAAATCCGAAGTTGACAAATGCCAATAAGGTTATTACTTCCGAAAATCGAAATTGTACCGCCCCATAACTTATCGGTTCCAAAACTACGGTAAGCACCGCATAAATAGCTGCAATCACAGCGTTAAACACTAACATTTTTACATTACTTTTCAAATTCATTTCCTCCTCTTGTTTTTTTAATGAAATGGGTTACCAAGAAAACATTTCTGCGTCAAAATAAATCTCAAACATTATTTTTAGAACTACTCTCAAATTAAAAATAAATGGGAAACTTTTCCATATAGCAATGATCCGATTTCTCTTAATGCAATACTTCTTAAAATTTAATTGGACCGTTTTTTATGGCTGTACACAACCGATTACGTTTTGTTTTGAGAATTGTATAAGAAATACATTTCTTAAAAAATAAAATTTGTTTATTTTTGACAGATTATAAAATTTTCCTTTACGGAAGTTCAGTATACTTATTTTTTCTTATTTTGTCAACGCATCCAACTCTTCTATTTTTTTTCGGAAAGAGAGAAGGCCTTGTTCTACCGATTTTTTATCGGTCATGTCGGCGCCTGCTTTTTGCAACTGAATAATTGGGAAGTCTTTGTTTCCGTCTTTTAGGAATGTAAGGTATTGTTCCAAGGCTCCGTTTTCTCTGTTTAAAATTCTTTGTGAGAGAATGGCTGCCGCCGATAGTCCGGTTGCATATTTATACACATAGAAGTTGCTATAAAAATGAGGAATTCTTGCCCATTCCAAAGCAATTTCTTTGTCAATTTCGACATTTTCTCCGAAGTAAAGTTTGTTTAAATCATAGTAGATTTCTTTCAATTCATTTGCAGTCAAAGCTTCGCCTTGTTCTGCTTTTTGATGTGTGATTTTTTCAAATTCCGCAAACATGGTTTGGCGGAATACGGTAGATTTAAACATATCGATATAGTAATTAATCAGGTAAAGTTGTTCTTCTTTGTTGTTGCTGTTGCTTAGTAAATAGTTAATCAAAAGCATTTCGTTTGTGGTTGAGGCAACTTCTGCAACAAAAATCGTATAAGAAGAGTATATAAATTCATTGTTCTTACGAGAAAGGTAGCTGTGTACGGAGTGTCCCAATTCATGAATTAATGTAAATACCGACTCCAAATTATCATTGTAGTTCATTAAGATATATGGATCGCTGTCATAGCAACCCCACGAATAGGCTCCGGCTTTTTTGCCTTCTCTTGGGTAAACGTCAATCCAATTCTCATCAAATGCTTTTTGAATGATGGAGCAATAATCTTCTCCAAGTGGTTTCAGTGCGTTTAAGACAATTTGTTTTGCATCTTCAAATTCAATTTTTCGGTCATAATTTTTTGCAATATTGACATATGCGTCATATAAATGAAATTTTTCCAAATTCAGCACATTTTTTTTGATGTCAAAATAACGATACAAGGAAGGAAGAAAGTCGTGTACACTTTCAATTAGAGAGTCATATACTTTTAAATTCACATCATCGGAATAAAGTGCCATTTCTCTTGCGGAAGAGAATCCTCTGAGTTTTGCAGTTGTAACTGCATTTTTGATGGCACCGAACAAGGTAGAGGCGAATGTGTTTTCATAATTGCCATAAGTGTGATACATTTTTTCAAAGGCCTCTTTTCTGAGAGTTCTATCGCTATTCATCAACAGTTTTACATAATTTGCGTGTGTTAGGGTCTCTTTGTTCGGGCTGCTTTCTATGATGGGAAATTTCATATCGGCATAAGAAAGCATATAGAAGGTGTTTTCGGCAGTAGAGGCTACTTCTTGAAAAGAGGAGAGCAGGAATTCCTGTTCTTCGGAAAGCATATGTTTTTTTTCTCGCAAGAGACGCTGAAACATCAATTTATATTTTTCGTAGAGAGGATGATCTTTGATTTTTTCCCAGTCCTCTTCCGATAATCCGAGCAAAAACGGTGCAATAAATGAAGTTTCCGCACTTACTTTGGTCATTAAAGTTTCCGTTTCAAGTGCTAATTTTTGATTTTGTGCAATTTGACTATTTTCATCTCGTTTCATGGAGGCATAGGTATACAGTTTGCTGATGGTTCTGCCGAGTTTTGTATCAAGTTCTAAAAGTTCATAAATATTGTCTTTGGAATTGGAACGAAGATTTGTTAGCGTTTCAAGATTTTTTTGTACCTCTTCGATTGCCTCTTTGATTTGTTGTTCCGTTTGAAATATCTTTGATAAATCCCATTTGTATTGTTCTTTCATAAGTTCCTCCGTTTCTTTTTCACAAGTACATGATTTTTGCACTTGCTTTTTCTATTCGAAAAAAGTTTTTGCAATGAGCGGTTGATACAGTAAAAGCATGAGCAAATATTTCTTTCATTATAGGACACTTGATTTTTTCGGTCAATAGAGTATATTTTTAGGTGGATAGACAATTGGTGCGGATACTGTGAAATTGCATAAAATCGGTTTGCAGAGGTGTTGCATAAGAGAGAGAAGTGCGTCAGTAGAAAGCAAATTCGTTGTGGAATGGATAGCAGATGGCTTAATGGTGTTGTATAAGCGAGAAAGGTATATAAGCATAAAGAGGTATTATGTTTGTTTGGATTTAAAAATGTACGTTATCTAAATATATTATTTATATTGTTC
>JBGZJG010000110.1:0-5737 GCA_041848665.1 Filifactor sp. | reverse complement strand
TAGCTATGCAACGAAAGCATGTTGTTTGTAGTTTTTATAGAAGAGGTAGACCGTAAGAGCGACAAGTCCTTTTATGATACTGCTTACGGAAGTTACCCACCAAATGCCTTCTACACCAAGGTATTCGGGTTGGCATAGAATGTAGGCGAAGGGAATTCTAAGAGCCGTAAATACGATACCGATAATAGATGGAATATGTGTTTTTCCAATACCGTTAAAAAGACCGGAAGTGGTAATTTCAATGCACATCATAATTTGCGAATAGCTCAGAATTTTCAAATAAACATTTCCTGCTTCAACGGTTCGAAGGTCGGAAGGGAAGAACAGCAAGAAAATTTGTTTTCCGAAAAAGAAGAATAATAAAAATGCAATCAAACCGATGGTTGCGGAAAAACAAATAGTGTTTCGGTAGCCTTTCCAAATACGTTCTTTTTTGCCGGCAGTATAATTTTGCCCGACAAAAGCGGTCAATGCCGCCGAAAAACCGCTGGAACTTTCCCAAGAAATCGCTTCAATTTGAGAACCTAATTTTTGTGCAGCAATTTGACTGTTTCCAAATGGAGATACAAATCGTGCAATAACAATGGAAATGATCGTAAACAAGGTTTCCTGTATTCCATATGGAAGTCCCATCAAAAGAATTTCACGAGAGCGTTTCCAATCAATGCCATTTGAAAAAGTGGGTGTCAAAAAAACGGACTGCATGTTTAACATGACAAAAAGATAGGAGAAAGTCATAAGTGCTTGTGAGAACGAAGTTGCCAAAGCTGCTCCGTGTACACCCAAAGCAGGGATAGGTCCCAAGCCGAAAATCAATATGAAGTTTAAAAGAATGTTTGCACCTAAACCGGATAAATTTATTGTAAAAGGAAGACGGCTGTTTCCTGCACCTTGGAAAATAGCAGAGAGTACCGGATTTAAAAAGAAGAAAGGCATGGCAAAACCAACCACAGTGATATAGTCTATCGACAGAGATACGACAGTTTTATCACGAAAGTGGAAGAAAGCAATAAGTGAATTTTTGAAGGTAAGCAAAAGAACGGCTAAAAAAATTCCCATAATCAATGCGATGAAAATACCGCTTTCTACATAACGTCTTGCAGTTTGAAAATCTTTTTGTCCAACTGCATGAGAGACTTTGATTTGTGCTCCGATACGGCTCAATGCGGAAAGAGACATTGCCAACCAAATAAAGAAGCCTCCTGTACCTGCGGCAGAAACTTCCGCACTTCCCAATCGACTGACACAAAACATGTCAATAAGATTGTGGAGCATCATGAGAAGAGAACTTCCTAAGATCGGCATGGTGAGTTTTAAAAGGGTTTCGGTAATATTTCCGTTTGTGAGGTCGTTGTATTGTTTTGTTTGGTTCATCATGACAATTCCTTTCGTGCGGATTAAATGAATACTGATACGAAACATTATTTTAATATAGAAATATAGTATCGAATTATAAAAAAGAAAATAAAACAAAATAGCATTAAAAAAAAGTAAAGTTGAACAATAACTTTTGTTTTTGTTCTATTTTGTTTCAATTCCTAATTTTTCGTCACATTCTTCATTATTTAAATATAAGTTTAATCAGAGTTTCGGCAAAATTATATGCGAACTACATTATGAATGTGACAGAAAGGTATGTTTTTTAACAGATACTTCAAATAATACTTCAAATTTATGTTGTTTCAGTTTACTATATTTTGTCTTTTTTCTCTACTATAATTTTCTTCTTTTATGTATGATTTAGACGAGAATGATATGTTTTTTAGAAAGAAAAGAACATTTTTGCAGGATAAATCATAAAAAATGGAATAAAAAATTTGACTTTTGAAACGGAGTTCTCTATAATAAGAAACAAGTAAATAAGTATTCGAAGAAGAGAACAAGTATTTTTATAAGCGGAGTATACAGAGAAAAGCGCCTTGGTGAAAGCTTTTACCCGTTATAAAAAGAAGCTGGCTTGGAGAAATTCCCCTAATAGGGAACGTGTAAGGTGCGTTATAATCTTATGGAGATGTTTGTGAAACAAGGATGTCGTAGGAAGGCAAGCTTGCTTTAAAAAGCGTGGTAGGAGAAAAGATAGTTTGTTTTTTATTCGTAAATGCGTTATCCGAGGAATGTATAAAACGTTTTTTCAGAAAGCAGGGACATTTTATCAAACGAGACTTGTGTTTTTAAAGAAATCTTGGCAGAACGTGTTGTTTTGTTTCACAAAATAAATAAGGTGGTACCGTGGAAATATTCGCCCTTATGACAAGGTTTTTGTCATAAGGGTGTTTTTTTATTTTGTAGGGGCTGCAAAAGGGGATATTGTTTCTTCCTGCTCAAGCAAACAGAAACGAGAATAACGGTCGAATGATTTGTGATACGATTTTTAAGGAAAAAGGTTATCGTGAAAAAACGTATATGCAAGTTGTTTTAGCAAATTATATCGTCGTTTCTGTTTAAGAAAAATGAGAGTATATGGAGGTAATACAATTTTGCGGAATAAACCGAGAGTGATTGGAAAGGGTGTGTAAAAATGGTTGAATTAAAATTTAAAACCGTAAATGAAATCAGAAAGAGTTATTTGGACTTTTTTGCAAGTAAGGAACACTATGTGAGTCCGAGTTTTCCTTTGGTGCCGATTAACGACAACAGTTTGTTGTTAATCAATGCGGGAATGGCACCGCTCAAAAATTATTTTATGGGCATTGAAAAGCCGCCGAAAAACAGAATGTCAACCTGTCAAAAATGTATTCGTACCGGAGATATAGAAAATGTCGGAATTACTGCACGACATGCTACCTTTTTTGAAATGCTGGGAAATTTTTCGTTCGGAAATTATTTTAAGAATGAGGCAATCGCATGGGCATGGGAATATGTGACACAAGTGTTGGAAATCAAGCCGGAGCATCTTTGGGTAACTGTATATGAAGAAGATGATGAAGCTTTTGAAATTTGGAGAGATAAAATCGGAGTGGCGCAGGAACGTATCGTTCGTCTCGGAAAAGAGGATAACTTTTGGGAAATCGGAACGGGAACAGGTCCTTGTGGGCCGTGTTCCGAAATCTATATCGACCGAGGAGAGGAATTTGGTTGTGGCTGTGAGGATTGCAAACCGGGTTGTGACTGCGACCGTTTTTTGGAATTTTGGAATCTTGTGTTTACACAATTCAATAAAGAGGCAGATGGCAGCTTGACACCGCTACCTCATCCGAATATTGATACGGGAATGGGATTGGAGCGAGTTGCATGTATGTTGCAAGGAGTAAACAGTATTTTTGAAATTGATACCATGCAGGATATTATCAAGACGATTGAACATATCTTACAGGTGAAGTACGGGGAAGATGCCAAGAAAGATATCAGTATTCGTATCATTGCAGATCACATTCGTGCAGTCAGTTTTTTAATTGGAGATGGAGTTATCCCGTCCAATGAAGGAAGGGGATATGTTCTTCGTCGTTTGCTTAGACGGGCGGCAAGACACGGAAAACTTTTGGGATACCAAAATCCGTTTTTATATGAGTTGATGGCGAAAGTGGTTGAAATCAATCAAGATGCTTATCCGGATTTGAAGGAAAAGCAGGAGTATATCCATAAAGTTATAAAGGTGGAAGAGGAAAAATTTGAAGAAACCATTTACCAAGGTTTGGAAATGCTTAAGCAGGATATGGAAGAAATGCGTCAAAAGGGAACGAAGGTTATGGAACCGCAAAGTGCATTCCGCTTATATGATACGTTTGGTTTTCCGTTTGATTTAACCAAGGAAATTTTGACGGAAGAAGGTTTTTCCGTAGAAGAACAGGGATTTTTGGAAGAAATGGAAAAACAGAGAGAACGAGCAAGAAGTGCCAGAAAAGACAGTGACAATGACGGTTGGAAAAAAAGCAATGTAGAAATAGATGCGGAGGCAACTATCTTTGACGGATATACGAGCTTTACCGAAGAGGCAACCATTGTCAATATGATTAAAGATGATGTTATGGTACAGACGGCAAAGAAAGGAGATAAGGTTGTATTTATTTTAAATCGTACTCCATTTTATGCGGAAAGCGGTGGGCAAGTCGGAGATATCGGAATTTTGGAAAGTCAAAGAGGGAAGGTTTCTATCTTACAAACCAAGAAGGGAAATAATAACGTGATTATGCATATCGGGGAAGTCGTAGAGGGCGAGCTTTCTGTTGGAGACAGTATGATTGCGGAAATAAATGAGAGTCGAAGAAAAGAAACTATGAGAAATCACTCCGCAACGCACCTTTTACACAAAGCATTGCGTTTGGTTTTGGGAAATCATGTTACACAAGCGGGTTCTTTTGTTACACCCGAGCGAGTACGTTTTGACTTTACACACTTTGAGGCTATGACCGAGGAAGAATTGAAGAAAGTGGAATTTACCGTAAATGAGGCGATTTATGCATATTTGGATGTACAATGTCAAGAAATGGATATTGACCAAGCAAAAGAAAAAGGCGCTATGGCATTGTTCGGGGAAAAATATGGAAAGACCGTTCGTGTTGTTTCTATGGGAGATTTTTCCATCGAATTGTGTGGGGGAACGCATGTTGGCAATACTTCTGAAATCGGAATGTTCAAAATCGTGTCCGAATCGGGAGTGGCATCGGGTGTACGCCGAATAGAAGCGGTAACGGGAATGAAAGTTTATGAAATGCTTAAGAAAAAAGAAGGTATCTTAAATACACTGTCTGATGTTATGAAAACCAAAGAAGATATGCTCTTGGAAAAAATGGAAGGACAGCTTGCGGAACTGAAAGAGGCAAAGAAAGAAATCAATCAATTAAAATCGCAAGTGCTGCAAAACAATATGGACGAAATTATGGCAAATAAGGTAACGGTTAAAGATTTGGAGCTTTTGACCTATATGTTTGAAGGCATGGAAAGTGATGATATGAGAAATATCGCGGAGAGCTTGACGGATAAAGAGGAAAACTTGGTCATCGTATTTGCTTCTCCGAAGGAAGAAAAAGTGAATTTTGTTGCGATGGCAGGAAAAAAAGCAGTTGATGCAGGAGCGCATTGCGGAAATCTTCTTCGTGAAGTTGCAAAAGTTGCAAAAGGCGGAGGCGGCGGAAAAGCCAATATGGCACAAGCCGGAGGAAAAGATGCATCCAAGACACAAGAAGCTTTAAACATTGCAAAAGACACCTTGGAAAAACAACTGTAATACAAAGCGGATTTTAGTTATAATTTAAGGACAGCATAAAAAGACTGTTCATACCAAAAGAAGATAGAACAAAAGCAAATTGCTTTCGTCTATCTTCTTTTTTTGTAACGATTACCCGATTAAAACAAGATGGGAATTAATCACTGATTAAAGTATCATAAAATCCACTTTCTGCGAGGTATCCTTTTTCAATATCTTCCATATGAGAAGTTTTTTTGTCTCCCTCTTGGAGCAAGTAGCATGTGAAAATGAATGAAATGAAGTTTGAGCAATAGATACTGTCTATGTCAGGGGTGGCGAGCAGTTTGCGAATTGTATGAGCGAACTGTCGTAACCTACGATAAGAGGGAGACAAGATATTGCTCGGAGAAAGAACTAAGAGGTTTGTTCAAAAAATAAGCCGGTCAAAATAGGAAAACGGAAAGAACATTTAATGTAAATCTATATTGTATATAGGGTTTTGTATTATGCCTTATTTTCCATATCGGTTAACATATTGTTATAGATGTCAAGGAGTTGTTTTTCGGTTACTTCGCTGCTTTGGCAATCTAAGATGATTTTTCCTTCCGAAAG
>JBGZJG010000109.1:0-4670 GCA_041848665.1 Filifactor sp. | reverse complement strand
TTTATTTAGATAGGCATGGATTTGCTCGATTTTAGTATCAAATGGATTTCTAATATATAAAAAATAACATGGAAGGAAAACTTTTTCTGTGACTAAGTCACATTGGAAAAAATGTATGGTAGAAAGAATAACTTATAGAAAGTGGATTTTTCATCATATCTTTAAAAGCAGAAGTTTCGTATAAACAAAAAATATGCTGTTTTACATTGACATAATGAAAAATAATAAAAAGAAAAACCTTGCATAAAAATACAAGGTTTTAAGAAAAAATAGTATTGGTGCAGATGGGGGGACTCGAACCCCCATGAACTATGTTCATACGCCCCTCAAGCGCACGCGTCTGCCATTTCGCCACATCTGCATAGCAATAGAATATTGTACATTATAACAATAGAATCAAAAAAAAGAAAGGGTTTTGCCAAAAATTAATTGATTTTTTGGAAAGCAGGGAGCCTTTCTTTCCGGATAAAGCGATTAGACCTATCCGATGGTTTATGAATATATTGTTTTATAAAATTTAGTTCCATCGGAATTTAGATGTTCGTTTTTTCGCATTACGCTCATTCATACGAAACATTATTTTAATATATAAATATGTGACATTGTGAATAGATTATGTGTAACAATAAATAATTTGTCAAAGGATATGATTAAACGCATTTTACACATAGAAATCGGGTATATATTTAAATTTAACAATAGTACTTTAAAGTGCACACTCTGTGTTAAGGACAGAATTAAAAACGCTATGCAGCGAAAAGTTGATTTCTAAACAGGTAGATTTTATTGTAATTTTAATCAGTGGTTTGTATAAAAAAATTTCGGTTTTTATGACAAGACAGTTGTCAAAACATAAAATTGGGTGTAATATATTTTGTGAAATAAGCATAAGAGATTAAATCTTATAAAAACCTGTGCTTTGAAGATGAAAGAATCGTTTTGATTTGTCTGTGCAAAAAGTTTCATCTTTTTGATTGGATAAATTCGTGTGATTTTATCAAAGAGCAGGGGAATTTTGGTCGTGTGTAATTTACACGAGAAAGCGTTTATCAAAAAAGAAAAATAGGGGGATAATTGACAACATGGGAAAAAAGTATACTTCATTTCGGGATTTTTTGGAAAAAAAAGGCATTGAAATTTCATTTCAAAGATATTGTATTGATGTTTTAGGGTCGATGGCGATGGGATTATTTGCATCTCTTTTGATTGGAACAATATTAAATACAATCGGAGTAAAAGCGGGTATTCCGTTTTTGTCGGAAACGATTTGGCCGATGGCGAAAGAAATGACCGGTCCTGCTATTGCGGTTGCGATTGCTATGGCGCTTAAAGCACCGAATTTAGTCGTATTTTCATCTGTGATTGTCGGTTATGCCGGTAATCAGTTGGGCGGACCGGCAGGTGCATGGATTGCAACATGGATAAGCGTTGAGTTGGGAAAGATGGTTTCAAAAGAAACAAAGGTTGATATTCTTGTCACACCTGCGGTAACAATTTTGTCGGGAGTAGGTATCGGAACAGGGATAGGGCCGTTCATAAGTGCACTTATGAACGGAGTTGGACAGATGATTATGGCGGCTACGTTGTTACAACCGTTTTGGATGGGAATTATCATTTCGGTTATTGTAGGAATTGTTTTGACATTGCCGATTAGTTCGGCAGCACTTTGTATGATGCTTTCATTGGCAGGATTGGCAGGCGGAGCGGCAACGGCAGGCTGCAGTGCTCAAATGATAGGATTTGCGGTCATCAGCTTTAAAGAAAATGGTTGGGGTGGATTTTTGGCACAAGGATTAGGTACTTCGATGCTGCAAATTCCGAATATCTTGAAAAATTGGAGAGTCTGGATTCCGGCAACATTGGCATCGGCAATTACAGGGCCGATTTCTACGATTGTATTTCGTATGGAAAATATTCCTATCGGTTCGGGAATGGGTACAAGCGGTTTGGTCGGACAAATCGGAACGATTACTGCGATGGGAGAAATCGGAGCACCGGCAGGAAATATTTATTTGGGCATTTTGATGGTGCATTTTGTTTTGCCGGCAGTATTAAGCTTGCTATTTTATAATCTGTTGAAAAAAATGGGATGGATTAAAGACGGCGATTTGAAGTTGGATTTATAGAGCATTTTATACGTTTTCCTTTATATCTTGTGAAAAGAGTACATTTTGGTTTTGCAAAACGGCAAATACATAGGTACTCTTTTTTGCATTTTATAAAGGAAGTGTCTGACCCAAAAATATATAACCATGAAAAAACATTGATTTTTTAATGAAAAAATGGTATTTTATTTTTGAAAGATGTTTTTAAAATGAAGAACCGATTAAAAAATCCTATATTCTATTTTAAGAAGGGGGTTATAAAGGTATAATGAATCGGTATTTTAATCCGTTATGCGTATACACAGTGTAGTTTAATCTTTGGAATTTGAGAAAAAATATTTTGCGGAGATATGAAGGAGAGAAGATGGTACTTACAGGAGCATTTGTAAATGGGATTGCGATTATCGTAGGAGCATGTTTGGGTTTGTTGTTGAGACGAGGAATTTCTTCAAAGGTTGGAGATACGGTAATGCAAGGTTTGGCGTTGATTGTATTTTATATCGGGCTTACAGGAGCGCTGAAAGGGCAGCACATTATAATGGAAGTTCTTTCTATGAGTATTGGGGCGGTGATTGGAGAAACTGTTGATTTGGATCGGAAAATGCAGGCTCTTGGAAATATGGCGGATAAGTTGTTTAAAAGCAAAGAGGGCGAAAATTCGGTTTCAAAAGGTTTTGTTGTTGCAAGTCTTTTGTTTTGTGTAGGTGCTATGGGAATTGTCGGTGCTTTGCAAAGCGGGATGCAGCTTAATCATGAAACTTTATTTGCAAAAGCACTGATTGATGGAATTGCAGCACTTGTTATGACAACAACTTTAGGAATAGGAGTTGCGTTATCGGGAGCCATGGTATTCTTGTATGAAGGTGGGATTTCTTTGGTGGCAAAGGCGATTTCTCCCTTTTTGACGGCGGAGGTAATTAATGAAATCAGTTGTGTCGGCTCTATTCTGATTGTAGGGTTGTCTTTTAATATGCTCAATATTACAAAAATCAAAATTATGAATTTGGTACCGTCCGTTTTTGTTCCGATTATTTTATTTTTGTTTGTAAAATAAACGGCATAACACTCTGTGGAATGAAAAAACGATTGAAAATGAAAGAAAAGAGAGAACAAATATGGATAAGTATATGGTCGTATTTCATGACAATGAAACGAAATATTTGGGGATTTACAGACATATCAAAAAACTGATTGAAGAGGGAACGTTGAAGGGAAACGAAAAACTTCCGACTCTTCGCTCGTTGTCACAAAAACTTTCTGTTAACATGGCGACTTGTGTTTCGGCATATAAGCTTTTGGAAAAGGAGCATTTAATTTATAAAGTGACTGGAAGCGGCTCTTATGTCATGCCCGAAGCACAAGAGATATACGAAAAAAAAGGCGGAATTCGTTTGGATATCGGACACCCGAATGCGGAAATTTTTCCTTTGAATGAGTTTAGACATTCCATAGAAAAAGCATTGCAGGTAGGCATCAGAGAAATTTTTGACTATCAGGACGGTTTGGGCTATGAACCGCTTCGGGAAGAAATTGTAAAATATATGCAGACACTTGGAATACAAAGTGACAAGAAAAATGTGCAGATTATTTCGGGAGCACAGCAAGGAATTTCATTGGTTGCAAAAGCTTTACTCAATTACGGAGATATTATTTATTTGGAGCAACCATCTTATCATGGAGCGATAGAAGTGTTTGCCGATATGAAAGTGAAAGTGGTCGGAATACCCATGTTGCAAGATGGAATTGATATTGGACTTTTGCAGTTAAAACTCCGAAAATTTCGTCCTAAGTTGATGTATCTTATGCCGAATTATCAAAATCCGACCGGAATTACCTATTCTGTGAAAAAGAAAGAAATGTTGTTGAAATTGGCAAGAGAATATGACTTTTATATCATAGAAGATGATTTTTTGAGCGATATTTCTTTTCGAGGAAATCAGGAGCACAGACCGCTAAAAAGCTACGATAAAGAACATCGTGTCATTTATATCAAAAGCTTTTCCAAAATTATGATGCCGGGACTTCGGATCGGTTTTATTGATATGCCCATTCAGTTTGTAGAGGCTTTGTGTAAAGAAAAAAGCAAGATGGACATTGCTACGCCGAATTTGATTCAGCAGTCCTTGTATCTCTACTTCAAAGATTATAATTGGAGCCGACATATTCAGCAGGTGCAGCGAAACTATATTGAAAAATTTGATACTGCCATGGAAATTTTGAAAAAAGAATTCAAAGGAAAAGCGGAATATATTGTACCGGCAGGAGGAACCAATATTTTTATGTTTCTCCCGAAGGATAGACATTCGACAGAGTTTAAGCAATTTTTGTTGGATAACTACGATATAAGCATTTTGGAAGGGAACTTATTTTCGGATTCCTTCCATTACAACAATGGATTTCGGGTTAGCTATGCCTCTTTGAACGAAGAAGAAATTAAACAGGCATTCCTGTGTCTAAAGATGGGAATGAGTGAATTTTTGAAAGAATAGGAGACAGGGATATGAATGAGAAGAAATTAAGAATATGGGATTGCATATATACGCTAATTGTAGCATATGTTCTTTT
>JBGZJG010000108.1:0-13440 GCA_041848665.1 Filifactor sp. | reverse complement strand
CCTATTGTTCCCTAAAAATACCAAAAACGGTCACTCATAGAAAGTAGTTCACCTAACAGCTGATTAACGGTAGAGATTAGTCTCGCTATACAAATGCTCTTTTTAGCATTTCATTTACGAGTAAATCGACTCCGCTATTCGGTTTTCGTATTAATCTCCATCCGTTCATTCGTTAATGATAAACAAGTACAACTTTTATTTGTATTTATTTAACCGTATTCTTGAATGATAAGATTATAATAGTAAAGAAAGGATATGCTTATGCTTACTGTTACATTAGAGAAAAATGCCAAACAATATATTGAAAAAAATAATATCACAGAACTGTACATCACCCCTCAAAAAAGAAGAGTTTGCTGCAGTAGCTATATGGATTTTGTTATAATGGAAAAACCGACAGAGAACTCTGCTGATTTTATTTTGATAAAAGAAGGCTCTTTGAATTGTTATGTTACTCCTGAATTAAAGATAAAAGGAGAAAGTATTCTCATAGGTTATGGAAAATTTATGTCTGTGAAACGCTTGATTTTAAAAAATGCCATCTATGATTTGTAAAATGAAATAATCTCTATATTTTGTCGATACGAAGTATCTTCTAAAAATATCCTGCAGTTTAATTTCTTCAAGCATTGCTTTTACCATGTTTACATGGCTTTTTAGATAAAAATCGGGATTATATCTTCCCCTTCACAAAAGACTCTCTAACACATATCGAAAAACGCTTGTGTTGTCATGAGCCATTCAAAATTCCTTAAAAAAATTTTTATGCCTACAAAAATTCACAGGTATCTTACAGAAATCATTTTCCGGAATTTTCTAAAAATGTCCTTGTGCGAAAAATTATTTTTTGCTATTGACAAACACAACGGAACTTTCTATAATCAATCGTAAAAATTCAAACATAACTTCGATGATGGGAAGAGTAAGACAAGGTATGATTTCAGCGAGTTGATACAGAGTGTAAGGTCAATAGTCTAACTTATCCGAAGAGAGTCCCTGAGAATATCTCCTGAACTTTGAGTACGGAGATACGGTAAATTATCGTTATCAATTTTGAGTGAACTGTATTCTTGTGCACAAATACGGTTAATTAGAGTGGTACCACGGACAATCCGTCTCTTTATGAGGCGGATTTTTTTATTCTGAAAATTAGGATTGTGTAATATGGTTTGTGTTTTATTTTGTATATGGGTCTGTGTTTTACAAAATAAATCAATAGAATTATTGCCTTTTTTCCAAATCATGTTTTTCAATCGCTTGAGCATTTTACGAAACTCCATTGAATATTTTTTGCAAAATAGAGGCGTAATCCCCCCTTTAGGACAACTTTCCTCAAGGGAAAACACTACGACTTCTATTATACAACGATTATCCCATAAAGAACATGGGATAGAGATGACACTGTCGTTTTTACTGCAACATTATGATATAAGGAGGAAAGATTGATGAAAAATCATACAAAAGTAATACTTGCATATTCCGGCGGTTTAGATACTTCTATTATCATTCCATGGTTAAAAGAAAATTACCATGCCGAAATCATTGCCGTCTGTATTGATGTCGGCCAAAATGAGAATATGAACGAAATAAAATCAAAGGCTCTTGCTTCAGGTGCAGCCAAGGCATATATCAATGACAGCACAGAAGAATTTGTGAAAAATTATGTGTATAAAGCAATTAAAGCAAACGCTCTTTATGAAGGAAAGTATCTACTCGGTACTTCTTTGTCAAGACCTCTTATGGCAAAGGCACTCGTCAATTTTGCTCATAAAGAAGGTGCAAAGTATATTTGCCACGGCTGCACCGGAAAAGGAAATGATCAAGTACGTTTCGAAGTTGGCATATCCGCCTTTGACCCGGATATTAAAATTATTGCCCCATGGAGAATATGGAATATTTCCTCTCGAGAAGATGCAATTGACTATGCTGTACAAAAAGGTGTTCCTATTTCCTGCACAAAGGAAAAAATATATTCTCGTGACCAAAATCTAATGCATATCAGTCATGAAGGCGGTGATTTGGAAAACGTCAAAAAAGAACATAATTCCGACACACTTTATTTGATGACACAAAATTTAAAAAAGGCTTCCGATACTTTTGAATATGTAGAAATTTGTTTTGAAAAAGGAGAAGCCATCTCAATAAACGGCAAACATATGAAACCGTTTGAAATTTTGAGTACACTAAATACAATCGGTTCTTCACATGGTATCGGTGTGCGTGATATAGTTGAAAATCGATTGGTCGGTATGAAATCCAGAGGTGTATACGAAACTCCGGGAGGAAGTATTTTGATGGAGGCACACAAACTCTTGGAAACCTTGACATTGGATCGAAATACTATGCACACCAAGAATATTTTGTCCACAGAATATGCCAATTTGATTTATGACGGTCTATGGTTTAGTCCATTAAGAGAAGCTCTTGATGCCTTTTTTGAAAAAACACAGGAATATGTATGTGGAACTGTAACCGTCAAGCTCTACAAAGGAAATATTCTTCCCGTTTCCATAGACAGTCCTTATTCCCTCTATGACAAAGAAATCGCTTCTTTTGCATCAGGAGAATTGTACAACCAAAAAGATGCGGAGGGTTTTATTCATTTATTCGCTTTGCCGACAAAGATACAAAGCATGATGAAGAAAAAAAGAATATCTGAACAAAACAAAGCATTATCCAACTATACATCTGCTTCAGATAAGAAATGGGAGGATCATTCATCATGAAACTATGGGGAGGACGATTTCAAACAGAAAAAAATGCTCTGCTATCCAAAATGGATAATTCTTTTCTAATCGACAAAAAACTTTGGGAGCAAGATATCTTATGCTCCATGGCACATGTAACTATGCTGGAACACTGTAATATCCTAAAAAAAGATGAGGCGAAAAAAATCCGATTGGCACTTTCCGAAATACAATCCGACATCC
The DNA here is from genome assembly GCA_041848665.1 of Filifactor sp. GTDB lineage: Bacteria > Bacillota > Clostridia > Peptostreptococcales > Filifactoraceae > Filifactor. The sequence goes on along the minus strand of JBGZJG010000108.1, from coordinate 10,510 downwards.
GCAACGGCATTCTTCCATTAGGTGGAGATTTTGAAGACATTCACAGTTTTATCGAATATCATGTTGTCAAAAAAATAGGCGATGCAGGAAAAAAAATGCATACCGCAAGAAGTCGAAATGATCAAGTTGCAACCGACATGAAATTATACACAAAGGTTATCATCCAAAAAATAATAGAAGCTATCAAAAACCTTCAGTCCACCTTACAAAAACGTGCGGAACACTCTTCTTTTCCAATGCCAGGGTACACACATATGCAGCATGCCCAAATCATTACCTTCAAATACTATCTCTTATCTTATTACGAAATGTTAAATCGAGATCGTTATCGCCTTGAAAATGCACTCAAAATTATGGATACATGTCCACTCGGAAGCGGTGCTTTAGCGGGAAGTACACATAGCCTAAACCGAAACTTCACAGCAAAATATTTAGGATTTCGAGAAGTGCAAAGCAATACCATAGACAGCGTAAGCGACAGAGATTATATCATAGAACTTCTTTCCGACTTCGGAATTTTGATGATGCATTTAAGCCGCCTTGCTGAAGAACTTATTCTTTATTCCACGCACGAATTTCATTTCATCAAGCTTTCCGATTCTTACAGCACAGGAAGCAGTCTTATGCCACAAAAGAAAAACCCCGATTCGCTCGAACTCATTCGAAGTAAGACGGGAAAAATTTATGGAAATCTTGTCGGAATGCTTACCGTAATGAAAGCTTTGCCGCTTTCCTACAATAAGGATATGCAAGAAGATAAAAGCTGTTTCTTTGAAAGTTGTGAACTTGTAGAAAATTGTTTATATCTGATGAGCGGCATTATTGAAACGATGGAAATCAATCAAACGGCAATGAAACAAGCTTCTGAAACCGGTTTTTTGAATGCTACCGAACTTGCCGACTATCTCGTCGGAAAAAACATTCCCTTCCGAGATGCACATGAAATCACAGGAAAAATCGTATTGTACTGCGAACAAAAAAAATGTGAAATTCATGAGTTAAACATAGAAGAACTGCAATCCTTCTGCAACGAAATCGACTGCACAGTCTATCCTCACATTCATCCTGATACGATATTATACCAAGGAAATAAAAAGGATATGCTTTGATAACTTGACTTCATCGTACATTTTGCCTATACTGAAATCAAAAACGGACGACACAGGAGGCGGAAATGAAATCCTCACGAAATAAAACCATTGATTTAACGGTAAGAGAAGGGAAACACTACAAAGAGCGCTGCATTACTCTAAATAAACATACCCCTCTTCCCGACCTTCTCGACAAAACTATTTTGGGCGATACTTTTGAAATGATAAAATTTTTGCCAAAAAAATTTGTTGATTTAATGATTGTAGACCCTCCCTATAACCTCGCTAAGAACTTTCACGGAAATAAATTCGGAAAAATGAAGGACGAAGACTATGCGCATTATACGGAGCAATGGCTTACTGCCATTCTTCCTCTTTTGAAAGATACCGCTTCAATCTATGTATGTTGCGATTGGCAATCTTCTTCCATCATTGCAATGACACTCAAAAAATATCTTTGCCTTCAAAATCGAATTACTTGGCAGAGAGAAAAAGGACGAGGAGCAAAACACAATTGGAAAAATGCAATGGAGGATATTTGGTTTGCCACAAAATCCAACTCCTTCGTATTTCATACAGAAGATGTCAAGATGCGCCGAAAAGTCCTTGCTCCCTATCGCACAAACGGAGAACCGAAAGATTGGGAAGAAACGAAAAACGGAAACTTTCGCAATACCTATGCTTCCAATTTTTGGGATGACATTTCCGTTCCCTATTGGTCCATGAGTGAAAATACCGCCCACCCCACACAAAAACCGGAAAAACTTCTTGCCAAACTCATTCTTGCAAGTTCCGACAAAGGAGATATAGTGTTTGATCCCTTTCTCGGTTCCGGCTCAACTTCTGTCACTGCCAAAAAATTAGGGCGACATTATGTCGGCATTGAACAAAATGAACAATACTGTGTTTGGGCGGAAAAACGATTGGAAAATGCAGAGATAGACAAATCCATCCAAGGATATGTTGACGGCGTTTTTTGGGAGCGAAACACTCGTGAACTACAAAAAAATCTCGCTAACTATAAAAAACATAAGCAGTAAAAATACCGCTTATGTTTTTTATTTTAGCTATCATTACATTCCATCTCGCAAATTGATGCGGTTCAAAGCTCTTTTGAGCCGCATTTCAGCAAGGTAAAATTCTTTATCCCCTTTTCGGCACTTTGCAAGAGTATTTTCTGCACGTTTCTTTGCATTCTGTGCTCTTTTCAAATCAATTTCTTCCGGCCATTCAGCAGTATCCGTCACAATAGTTGTCTTCTCCTGATCCACTAAGATAATTCCTCCGGAGATTGCCGCAATCTTATTTTGTTTACCCTGATGTATCTGTAATTTTCCGATTTCCACCTTGGCAATATAGTTCACATGATTTGCTTTGATTCCGATATTTCCTTCAGAAGTTCTCACCACTGCCAAATCCACTTCTTCATCCCAAAATACCTTTTCCGGGGTTACAATTTGAAGGCGAAAAGTTGACATGGATTATTCCTCCTTTTTCGCTTTACTTACCGCTTCCTCTATATTTCCCACAAATAGAAAGGCGGACTCGGGAATATCGTCATATTTTCCCTCGATGATTTCTTTAAATCCTCGAATAGTCTCTTTAAGCGGAACATATTTTCCTTCCATTCCTGTAAATTGTTCCGCTACGCTAAATGGCTGCGATAAAAAACGCTGTACTTTTCTGGCACGAGATACCGTTAATTTATCTTCTTCAGAAAGCTCATCCATTCCCAAAATAGCAATAATATCTTGGAGATCTTTCAAACGTTGCAAAATAGACTGTACGCCCCTTGCCACTTCGTAATGTTCTTTTCCCAAAACTTCGGGAGAAAGAATTCTTGAAGTCGAATCAAGAGGGTCTACCGCCGGATAAATTCCAAGTGATGCAATTTGACGAGAAAGTACCGTCGTTGCATCCAAGTGAGCAAACGTCGTTGCCGGTGCCGGGTCAGTCAAATCATCTGCCGGTACATATACTGCCTGTACCGACGTGATAGAGCCTTTTCGTGTGGACGTAATTCTCTCCTGCAAAGCTCCCATTTCCGTTGCTAAAGTAGGTTGATATCCTACTGCGGACGGCATACGCCCCAATAATGCAGATACTTCAGAGCCTGCTTGTGTAAAACGAAAAATATTATCAATAAACAAAAGTACGTCCTGTCCTTCTTTATCACGAAAATATTCCGCCATCGTTAAACCGGTTAATCCAACCCTCATTCTCGCCCCGGGCGGTTCATTCATCTGTCCGAATACCAATGCGGTTTTGTCAATAACACCGGATTCTTTCATTTCATTGTAAAGGTCGTTTCCCTCTCTCGTACGTTCCCCTACTCCGGTAAATACGGACAATCCTCCGTGTTGTTTTGCAATATTATTGATAAGTTCCATAATGATAACAGTCTTACCAACCCCCGCTCCACCGAATAATCCGATTTTTCCACCTTTTTGATAAGGACACATCAAGTCAATGACTTTAATTCCGGTTTCCAAAATCTCGGAATTGGTTTGTTGTTCTTCATATTTTGGAGGTTGTCGATGTATTGGCCATTTCTCTCCATCAGACATTGCTGCTCCATTGTCAATCGGCTCTCCCAATAGATTAAAAATTCTACCTAAGGTACTCTTTCCGACCGGAACTTGAATCGGATTTCCGGTATCCACTGCTTCCATTCCCCGCACCAAGCCATCGGTAGAGCTCATCGCAATACATCGCACAACATCTTCTCCGATGTGCTGTGCTACTTCTACAATCAACATATCTTCTCCACGATGAATTTCGATTGCATTTTTTAGATTTGGCAAATGCTCCGCATCAAAGCGAATATCCAATACCGCTCCAATAATTTGCACTACCTTTCCTATATTTTTTTCACTCATAAAGCTCTCCTTTTCCTTTACTTTAATGCTTCCGCTCCTGAAACGATTTCAGAAAGTTCTTGAGTAATATTCCACTGTCTTGCTCGATTGTAAAGCAAATTCAACTCATCAATCATTTCTCCCGCATTGTCATTGGCAGCCTCCATAGCAGTACGTCTTGCCCCCTGCTCCGATGCATATGCCTCAAGCGTTGCAGCATAAAAAATCCCCTGCAAATAAATCGGAATAATGCTGTCAAATACAGCAATCGGTGACGGATCGTATATAACATCATGATATTCTTCTTCATCAACTTCCTTCATTTCCAAAGATAAAGGCAATAATCTCTTTACTTGCACAACTTGTGTCAATGCGGAAATAAATTCTGTATAAACCAAATATATTTCGTCAATTTCTTCCTTCTTATACAAATGTACGATAAGTTCCGCCAAATGTGTTATCTGAATTAAGTCCATATCTTCTGCAACATCTGAAAAACGCTCAACAATATCGTAATCTCTTCTTCGAAAATATTCAATGGACTTTTTCCCAACCGGCATTAACTTGACCTGTTTTCCTTGCATTTCCTGTTCCGCTCTACGAAACAAATTTGCATTATAACCACCTGCCAATCCCTTATCTCCTCCAATGACAACAAATCCACTCGTCTTAATCTCTCTCGGCTTGACATATCGGGAAGAAAAATCGCTCGTATTTAAGGCAATATCCAACATTGTACGATACAAAATATCAAAGTACGGCTTGGATTTCTCCGCTTTTTCTTTTGCCTTGCGCAATTTGGAAGATGCAACCAGCTCCATCGCTTTCGTAATTTGCATCGTACTCTCCACACTTTTGATTCGATTTTTGATATCTTTCATTCCTGATGCCATAAAGACCTCCTTTCTCTTACCTGAGGTTTTTTAGCGATTTTTAAATTCCTGAACAAATTCGCTCAGGGCTTTTTTCAGCAATTCTTCCTGTTCCTTCGTGATATCATTTTCCTCTATCATCTTTGTACCAAAAGCAGGATAATGCTCTTTCATAAAATCAAACAATTCTTTTTCAAATTGTTGCACATGTTCTACTTCAATATCTTGTAAATAACCGTTATTTGCCGCATAAATAATCACAACCTGTTCCTCTACACTTAGCGGTGATGCCTGATTTTGTTTCAAAATTTCCACAATCCGTTCTCCTCTATCCAATCTGGCTTTGGTATCCGCATCCAAATCGGAACCGAATTGAGAGAAAGCTTGAAGTTCACGATACTGCGAATAATCCAACCGCAACGTTCCGGAAACTTTTTTCATCGGTTTTAACTGTGCATTTCCTCCTACCCGTGAAACAGAAATCCCGGGATTAACTGCCGGTCTTATCCCCGAGTGGAACAATTCCGTTTCCAAAAAAATCTGTCCATCCGTAATGGAAATGACATTTGTCGGAATATATGCTGATACATCGCCCGCCTGTGTTTCAATAATCGGAAGTGCCGTCAGCGAACCTCCGCCTTTTTCGTCTGATAGCTTCGCTGCACGCTCCAGCAATCTGGAATGCAAATAAAATACATCGCCCGGATAAGCTTCCCGTCCCGGTGGGCGACGAAGCAAAAGGGACAATGCTCGATATGCTACCGCATGCTTAGATAAATCGTCATACACACACAATACATGTTTACCTTGACTCATAAAGTATTCACCCATCGTACAACCTGCATATGGTGCAATATATTGCAACGGAGCAAGTTCTGATGCAGTTGCCGCAACAACAATCGTATAATCCAATGCACCTTGTTTTTCAAGTGTTTCCACAACTTGTACAACTGTGGATAATTTTTGTCCAATAGCAACATAAACACATATAACATCTTTCCCTTTTTGATTTAAGATAGTATCCACAGCAATCGTTGTCTTTCCGGTTTGGCGGTCTCCGATAATAAGTTCTCTTTGTCCTCTTCCAATCGGTATCATAGAGTCAATCGCTTTAATCCCTGTTTGAAGCGGCTCATTTACTTGTTGTCGTTCAATAATTCCGGGTGCATTATGTTCAATCGGCATATACGTATCCGCCTTAATCGGTCCCTTTGCATCAATTGGCTGTCCCAAAGCATTGACAACACGTCCAAGCATTGCCTCTCCAACCGGCACTTGTACCACATTTCCTGTTCTCTTTACTGTATGACCTTCTTTGATACCTTGTTCCAATCCAAGCATTACCGCTCCTACCGCATTTTCTTCTAAGTTCAGCGCCATCGCATACACACCGTTTTCAAAGGTCAAAAGCTCTCCAGACATACAATCATCCAAGCCGCTCAGTTTTGCAATACCATCTCCGACTTCCATAACCTTTCCGACTTCTTGAAACTGAGCTTTTTCTCCATAGTGTTTAATCTGTTCTTTAATTAAGGCACTGATTTCATCCGGTCTGATATCCATAGGTCCCACCACCTTTCTATATAATGATTTCCTGTAATTGCTCTTTCATATTTCTCAATAAATTATCTACACTCTTATCCAATTCTTTGTCGTTGCATTTCAATTTTATACCACCAATTATATCCGGCTGAATTTTATTAATCAATTTAATTTCATTAACATTACTTGCACACTTCAGTGTCTCGGCAAGCTTGTTTTTCTGTTTTTCCGTTAAAGGGATTGCAGTAATTGCAATAAATTCCTTGATATTTTCCTGCATGTAATACTGTTTCTTATAAAATGCCGTGATTTCAGAAAAAGATGACATTCTTCCCTTATCAACCAACACTTTGAGAAAATTCAAAAGATACGTATGCAATTTGTCTCCAAAAATATTTTCCAACATTTTTTTCTGTTCTTCTTTATCAAGTCGATTTCCTGTCAGCAAATCAAAAAATTCTTCATTTCCTGCAAAAATTTCTTCTATTTGCTCCAGTTGCTCATAAATCACGGAAACTGTTTTGTCTTCCACCGCTGCTTGATACAAAGACATCCCATAACATTCCTGTACTAATTCTCCCATTCTGTATCACCTACATCATGAATAAACTCATCAATTAATTGTTCCTGCGTTTGTTCCGTCATATTTTTCCGGATAACTTTTTCCGCAACCATTATTACCATTTCTGCAATTTCATTTTTCATTCCATCCATTACCTTAGATTTGTCACGAATAATTTCCGCCTCATTCTTTCTTCGAATATCCTGCGCTTCCTGTTTTGCACTACGCACAATCTCATCGTACTGTTCCTGCGCATTTCGTCTCGCTTCTCTGACAATCTCTCTTCCTTCTTCTTTGACGCTCTTAATCTGTTTTTCACTTTGCAACAAATTTTCTTCCGCCAACTGCTGTTTTTCATTTGCAGCGGCAATCTGTTCTTCAATTGATGCGGTACGTTCGTCCATCATCTTCTTGACCGGCTCAAACAGAAAGTGCTTCAAGCCGAGATACAGAATCAGTGTGTTCAGCATGGTAAACAAAATTTGCCAACCGCCCAAAGCAACCAATCCATCTTTTATCCAACTCAAAAATATCCCCACCTTTTCATCTGTCTATTCCAATAACCTTTGTTCCGAACAAAATATCCTTCTCAAACTATCATTTCGAAACCGGTTCGCTTTCCAAGAATAAATTAACTGGTAAAAGGTTTCACAAAAATAAGGATTAATGCGATAATCAAACCATAAATACCGGTTGTTTCCGCAACTGCCGCTCCAAGTAGCATAGTCTTGATAATATCTCCTTGTGCTTCCGGCTGTCTTCCTACCGCTTCGGCACCTTTGCCTGCCGCAAACCCTTGTCCAATTCCCGGTCCAATTCCGGCAATCATTGCCAATCCCGCACCAATTGCCGAGCATGCATAAATCAAATCTTGTCCTGTAATTCCTTGCATTTCATTTCCCTCCTAAAATAATATTTAATATCCTTCTTTATATTCCTTGAGATATCTCTCTTCTATACTTTATTTTTCTCAATTTCTTATTTTCAACCATCAAAGACGGCATCACTTGCAAAATAAACTATCTATCAAACACAATTATTTTTTTATCTGAATTACACCACAACTTCTACTTTAAAAATGGATTTGCGAACATCAAAATCAATGCAATAATCAATGCATAAATTCCTGTTGTCTGTGCAACCGCCTGACCGATAAACATCGCGCGCATAATTAACGACTGATGTTCCGGTCTTCTTCCGCACGCTTCAGTACCTTTTCCCGCAGCGTATCCTTGTCCAATTCCCGGTCCAATGCCTGCCAACATAGAAATTCCCGCACCGATTGCTGAAGCCGTAATAACAATCAAAGAGCCCTGTAAATTCAAGAACGGATTTCCGAACAACAAAATGAGTGCCACAACTAATGCCAAGATTCCTGATGTTTCCGCAACTGCTGCTCCAAGTAACATTACCACTGTAATAGAACGCTGTTCTTTCGGATTTCGACCAACGGTTTCCGCACCTTTCCCTGCCGCCAAGCCTTGCCCGATGCCCGGCCCGATACCTGCCATCATTGCAATTCCGGCACCGATTGCCGAACCGGCTACAACAAGCGTCGAACCTTTCATATCCACCAAAAAATTCCCGAACAGCAGCATCAATGCAACAACAAGTGCCAAAATTCCTGACGTTTCCGCAACTGCTGCTCCAAGCAACATCACCATTGTGACCTGTTTTTGATTTTTAGGATTTCTTCCGACTGCTTCCGCTGCCTTTCCTGCAGCATATCCTTGTCCAATACCCGGTCCGATACCTGCTATCATTGCAAATCCAACTGCAATCGCTGCCGATGACAAGACTAAGGCTTTTCGATCAAAAGACAACAACCAATCAAAAAATTGATTTATAAAATCTGTTTGAGCCAATTCAAACTCATCTCCTTCCCCTTCTCGATAGGTTCCGCATTATTCCATTGCGCTCGAAACATATACCATCGTGAGCATCGCAAATATAAATGTCTGTAACAATCCGGAGAATACATCAAAATACATATGAAGCACAACCGGCAATCCCAACTGCAAAACCGGTATACCAATTCCAAACAACAAATTGGTCAATCCCGCCAATGCTCCATATACCAAGCTCATAATAATTAAGCCCCCTACCAAGTTTCCAAAAAGACGAAAAGATAGGGAAATCGGATTTGCTATCTCTCCGATTACATTAATTGGTGTCAGCAAAAAGAACGGTTCCGTAAAACCTTTTAAGTAAGCTCCAATCCCCTTTGATTTAATTCCATTGATATGACACATAAAAAAGGTAATCAACGCCAAACCCAATGTCGTATTCAAATCAGCGGTAGGGGCACGAAGAAAGCCTGTCAATCCCACTAAATTTGAAAAAGCAAGATACAACATCAATGTCCCGATATACGGAGCGAAGGATAAATTGTCTTTTCCCATTGTATTTTCAACCAAAGTGTACACACCCCCGACCAACATTTCCAAAATGTTTTGGACTCCCTTCGGGATTTTTTGCAAATTTCTCGTTAAAAAATACGATGCAACAATCAGACCTATAATAATAATCCAACTTACAACTAATGTCTCCGTAATTCTCAAACCAAATGAAGTCCGATAAAATACATAAGGTCCAAATCCTTGACTGCCCATACAATTCCTCCTTTCAAACAGCAAATTTATACAATTTCTAAAAGTGCTTTTTCAGTAGCATATTCAGAATATTTGTACCTAAAATAACAAACTTAAGCAATAAAAAACCCAGTGCAACACCTATAAAATTTACATATACCGAGCGCATAGATAAAAAAAGTACCGCTCCCACCGTCAAAAAGCGAATAAAGTATTGTAATCCTGCATACTTTTGCGCAGCTGTCGGCGACATATGTACTGCTTTTTCCATTGTAATACCCATTTGACGAAAATTTAGAATACTAACGAGTGTTCCCAAGAATAATCCAAGAATAAATTTTTTCGGCTCAGAAGATAAAAAAAACGAAACAACCGAAATGAACATGGCAACAAACATTACCTTTCCTGCCAGCTTTGCTTGAAATTTCAAAACAGATTTATCCAAAATTCCTCACACTCCAAAGTTATATCCACATATCCGAAATTTCATTTCTATCCATACACTCTTGCATACCGGTCATTTTCGCCTCTCCAATTAATTACTTTCCTTCTCAAACAACAGAAACTTTTCTGATACAAACCATTTTTCCTCTTACACAAAAGAAACGTCCTTTTCGCTGTTTATTTATGTAAATACAACGACTCTTTTCTACAATAACAGTGTACTATATCATTTTTTGTAAAAGAAATGTCTCAACAACTTATATACATTTACTGCGCCTGCTGCAAGCCCAATCAATATAGCGACTAAAATTGCCATCTTAGGCAAATTCCAATGTCTCACTACCAAAACAGAAACATAAATCATGAGCAAAATCGGAGCGAGAAAAGAAATTCCAAGCTGCATAACCAAACCGAACGTATAAAAAATATCATTTCCTTTCTTTTTATGCATTCTTTTTCCCTTTTCTCTCATCAAAGTACATTCATTTAAGCTATCTCTTCTTGTAGTTCATTTAAAAATAAACGATGAAACCACCTTTTTTCCAAATCT
>JBGZJG010000107.1:0-14227 GCA_041848665.1 Filifactor sp. | reverse complement strand
GCTTTTTCCATGCGAGCCGAGTATTTTGTGGCAACCGATACTTTGTTAATCATGTTCATCGGCTTGGTGGCATTCATATTTGATACCATAGGCGGCGTTGTATTTGCAAAATTACTAAACCTTTTCACAAAACAAAAAATCAATCCAATGGTAGGTGCGGCAGGAATTTCCGCTTTTCCAATGTCGGCAAGAGTTGTGCAAAAGATGGGATTGAAGGAAGATCCTTCCAACCATTTGCTGATGCATGCGATCGGTGCAAATGTCGCCGGTCAAATCGGTTCGGTCGTTGCAGGCGGAGTGATATTGAATTTGATACAAAACTTTTTATAGGAGCAAAAAAATGAACGAAAACTTTTTAATCTCGCTTGAAATAATGGGAAAAGGAATGCTTGCAATATTTGTTGTATTAGGAATACTCGCCATTACGGTAATTCTAATGTCCAAAATATTCCATAACTAACCAAAAAAGGTATCTCTTTTCCATATCTTCAGTATCAGCACCTTAATATAAAAGCTGTAAAAAAACGCAAAAAAAGAGATTTATACGAACTCTCAAATGTTAGACTGAAAAATCTAACATTTGAGAGTTGCGTACAACAATCTCTCTTTTTTATGCATTATAAAATACAAATTTATCACTTTTCGATTAATATTTCTTTTCGAATAATATCCAACCTATCGGATAATTCATATATAATCGGTTGCCCTGTTGCAATTTCCAATCTGGGAATTACATCATCCGAAATATCTTCCAGATATTTACATAACGCACGTAGAGAATTCCCATGTGCAGCTACCAAAACATTTCTTCCTTGTTTCAAACTCGGAGCAATATAATCTTCATAAAAAGGCATAACTCGCTTCAAGGTAATTTCCAAATTTTCAGTCAGCGGTACTAATTTTTCATCCAGCATTGCATACCTTCTATCTGAACGAAAGATTTTTCCTTGTTCCAAATCCATCTCAGGCGGGGAAATATTATAACTTCTCCGCCAAATGTGTACCTGTTCTTTACCATACTTTTCAGCCGTCTCAGCCTTATTCAAACCTTGCAACGCCCCATAATGACGCTCATTCAATCGCCAATGTTTTTCCATTGGAACCCAAAGTTGATTAGATTCTTCTAAAATATATTGACACGTTTTTATCGCACGTTTCAATACGGAAGTATAAGCAATGTCAAACTCAATCCCTGCTTGTTTTATTAACTGTCCTGCATATTTTGCTTCCTTTACGCCGTTTTCACTCAAATCGACATCTGTCCAGCCGGTAAATAAATTTGCTAAATTCCACTCACTTTGTCCATGACGAACTAACACCAATTTCATTCAAACATCCTCTTTCTCTTTGTTTATATAAAAATTATTTCGGATAATTGATACAAATCTGATGACTTCACCAACTAAGCCTCAAAAATCAAAGTATTCGTAACAAATTTTCAGATGACTTCTACTTGTGTGTAGTTTCCTTTTTGTCTAAATTCCAAGCATTTATGGATGGTCTCTTTAATCATATCCATTGATTAAGGCATTTAATCATTTTTCGCAAATCGTCTTGAATGATATTTATTGTCTTACTTCTCTATGCTTTCGGATTTTTCTCCATTAACTCAACAAATACATCAATGTATTTTTGCAAAAATTTGATTGTATCTGCATTATTCATTTCTTCACTGTCTCCATCAAAATATTGATTTGATTTTCCTATAAATACCTCCGGTTGTCCTGTAATCGGCATATTGAAATAGGACAATGCAAGTCTGAGTGATTTTTGAGAACTGTATCCACCCATTGCACCAACGGAATGACTGATAATTGCAGCCGGTGTTTTTGTCCAAGCAACATCTCCATTGGGTTTTGAACCGACATCAATCGCATTTTTGAGAACAGCGGGAACAAGTCGATTGTTTTCCGGCGTTACAAAAAGTACCCCATCGGAAGTTTTAATTTGCTCTCTGAAACGAGTATATGTCTCCGGCAACGGAGCATATGTCTCGTCTGCATTGTCATAGTCTGCATTATACAATGGCAAATCACCTATTTCATAAATCTCCGCCTCATAGCCTTCCGGGAATAATTTCATAACATTTTTTGCAATTTTGCGTGCAATCGATCCTCTACGCAAACTGCCAATCAATATTGTAACTTTCTTTTTCATAAAAACACCTTCTCTTCTATTATTTTGTATAACCTATATTTCATTGATACACATTTTCAATTATATTCAATCATATTTTTTTATTTTTTTCAATGTCTCATCAAATTATTTTTCTTTCTACCCGCTAATAAAAGAATTATTTTGTTTTACGCAAAGATAATACCTATCTTTTCCCGTCCGGCTCATTTTTCAACATACAAAAAAGAGAGTGCCGCAAAAGATTTTCCTCTCCTTTGCAACACTCCTTTTCTATCTCAATTTCTTATATGAAATTATGATTGTTTCTAAACTTTTATTATGAAATGTTTCAAATTTTCTCCATATTTTACCGTTTGAAATACCAAACAGTTTATTTAACCGATAAAACTATTCAGCAAGGATTTCTTTCGTGATGGTAACTTCTTTCTTCCCATTATCCCACTTAATTTCTTCTCTGTTTTTTAAACCCAAAGCTTTTGTAAGATTACTGATGGAAAGATATGTTCTTCCTTTTTCCAAAATCGGTTCTACATCCGCTCTATACTCCACTCCATTTACAATCATCTTATTGCTCTTAACAGGAACTTCCACCATAGAGTTCTTATCATTCAAAATTACCGTTGCTGTTTTTTCATTCCATTGTACCTTCATGCCAAGTGCTTCTGCTACATATCTTAGAGGCAACATAACTCTTCCATCTTTAAGAAACGGTTTTGCATCCATCCGGTATTGAATCGTTTTTCCATCTATGATTTTACTGAAAATAGCTTTATGCATCGTAAATACGATTGTTTGCATTTTTTTATTCGGAACTTCTGATTTTAATGTTTCTTCTGACGCATCTGTCGATTTTACTTCAGGCACAGTTACTATTTTTTTAAAGGTTGCTTTAATTGTAACATTGCTTGCCGGCATGGTAAATTCATATTTACCGCTTTCCTTTGTTTCTTTTACAGTAATTTCTTTTCTTTTATTATCTGTAACTACAAGTTCCTCTGTTTCATATCCCTTATCCGGAACTACTGTTACGATTACCACATCATTTTTTTCTGCGGAAGAAACCGACTTAACGCTTCCATTTTCTGTTTTGAGTTTATCAATACTATAATGTGAACTTTTTGCCCCACCATAACTTCCTCCACCGCCGCTTCCGCCGCCACCTGTGTGAGGTACATAATTTACATTCCATTTTGCATAAAGGACTGCACTTTGTTCAAACACATCTCCTGCTTGTACTTTTTTGCCCCTTCCATCTTTTGCTGTATTCCACTCGACAAATGGACTTCCACGTTTGGTTGGAGTTTTCAAATCTTCTTTTTTTAAAGTAATTGCCGATTCACTCGTAATAGGAGAAACAAAAGACCCTCCGTTGGAGTCAAAGGTTAAAGTTACTTTGTTTGATGGATTTTGCGGATCGCTCGGTTGTTGTGAGTCATTTTTTTGTTTAAAGTTTGCCACAAGATTTCTATGTTTAATTACTATAAACGAATAGTTTTGCTCTGTACTAACTTGTTGTCCATTTTCCGTCCAATTAACAAACTCATATCCATCATTAGGAACAGCTCTTATTTCTACTTTACTTTCTGGAGTATAACCCTGTTCCTCTAATAAAACCTTGCCACTTTCTTTCGGATTTACTGTTGCGAATACCTTATATTTAATATTCGGTTCTATTTTAACATACTTATAACCAATATAATCTTTTCCTTGCGGTTCTTCGATTTCCTGTTCCAAATCTCCAAGTTGTTTCTTTACAGTAACCTTTGCATTATCGTATATTTCAGGAAGTGATTCATTAATGTCTCCATACAGCGCTTTTCCGGGTGCAGATGCTATTACCGTTGCATTGTCTGTAATAGCGGCAGTTCCAAAAGAAATTCCGGCACTGTCTTGATTATCATCTCCCGCTACACCTGCTTCGGCAGTAACGGTACTATTCGAAATCGTTATATTCTTCGAAACACAAATCGCATTATTAATATTGTCTGTAACACCTAACGTTTTTGCTTTAACATTTGAGGATTTTAAAATACTTATTTCATTGGAATCAATTCCATAATTATTTTCGCTTCCCTGTCCAGCTTGAACTTCAACCGTACTTTTTTTCAATAGTTACAGTTGAATCAACCGCATTAATTCCGATACTATTGGGAGCTTTTCCACTTGTAGCAGTTACCATAGACCCATTAATTCTTATATGTTGATTACCTGCAACTCCAATTCCAAAACTATCTGTATTTTTTTCTGTTGCTTCTCCACCTGTTGCTGTTATTTCTTTTGCATTAGAAATCATAATGTTTTTATCTGAAGAAATCCCAGCACTGCTCGCCTCATTCCCTTCGGTTTTCCCGCCTATTGCTACTATATTTGCTGCATCTGAAATGGTAATGTCTTCTTTCGCAAAAATACCGTAACTACCATTCTCTTCCGCTTTTGTTTCTCCGCCTGTTGCCGTAACATGCGCACCATTTTCCATCGTTATGCTTGTATCCGAACAAATACCTGCACTCATTCCCTGTTCTGAATTTCCGGCTGTTGCTGTAACAGTTGCTGCATCAATCTTTATTCCCTTTAACAAAGAATAAATCCCATAGCTTTTATCAGTTGCATTTCCGGATTTAACAGTTACATTCGCTCCATCCAGAATATCTACTTGAATATGTCCGGATATTCCAAAGCTTTTCCCGCTTTTTTCTTCTTTGCTGCCTACCGTTACATTAACTGTTGCTCCATCCTCAATACTGATTACTCCTTCAGTCCAAATCCCACAACTTTCTTCTGTTGCATCTCCGACAGTAATATTTAAACTTCCATTTCCAAATATGCGAATCGGTCCATGATCACCAAAAATCCCATAACTTCTACCATCATTTGATTCCGGAAGAGATATTTCATTTTCCCCTTTCAGCTCAATGTTTAACCCTTTGCTAAAACTCTCCACATAAATAGATGCAATTTCCAGTTTCGCATCAGCTATGCTTTTCTGATGAGCATCATTATTCCCCAAAGTTACATTTTCCAACGTTAAGGTATTTGAATTAGGGTTGTATGTCGCTGTTCCATTTCCAAATGAAAGTGGTTCCTCGCTAACAGGTTGTGTTCCAACATACACTACGTTTTCCGGTTCTTCTGCAAAGACAGAAAGCGGAAGCATTGTAAGAAACATTCCTACAATTAATAATACACTTATTATTCTCTTTTTCATAAATTCTCCTTCTGTTTGTCTTAAATATCTTATTTTCCAAGTTATACTTTTCTGCCCCGCTTCCCCCTATTCTATTGTAAATTCTTCTCTCATAAATACATAAATTTATTTATATATTTTAAGTCACAGTTTGTTATTATATATGTATCCCTATTTGATTGCAAGGGATTTTTTTCTACAATTTTTCCTGTTTTTTTGCACTTTTTCCGTTCTTCTTGTGATTATTCCACTTTTTTGAGGTTATATGTTATTCTATTTTCCTATAACAACTCCAAAAGTGCTCTGATTAATCGCTTTGTTCCTTCTTCATTCCGGCAAAGATACAAATTCGGTTCGATTTGTTCCAATTCCAACAAATAAAATCTTCCTTCATATCCTTTTAAGTAATCCACTCTCATATAAATCGGTTTTTGTTTTAATTTTTGCAATAAATCTTTTACAAACTCGACTTCTTCTTGAGAAGCCTCTACCGGAATATAACTTCCTCCGAGATACTGATGTACCAAAAAACTATCTTTTGCCGGTATTTTTTTCATTGTAAAAGTAATCTGCCCATCTATTACAACAGAGGAGTGTTCCCCAAATGTTTCCACTGATGAAAAATATTGTTGTAGCATAGGAATTTTATTCTTTTGATACAACACTTCACAAATTTCTTTTATCTTCTCGAACTCTTTTCCTTCACAAAGATAAGTATCCTTTCCGCTCGCACTTACTGTCGGTTTTACAACTACTTTTTTCCATAAAGACGGAATTTTTATCTCTTTCGGTTGTTCCGCTATTATGGTAGGGATAATTCTTATTCCACGATCTTGCAACTCTTTCAAATAACGCTTATCCGAATTGTTTTCAATTAATTTATATGAATTTACTAAATGTGTCTTTTGACTGATTTGTTTCATTTTATCCAAAAATTCTTCTACACGCATATCATAATCCCAACAAGAACGAATAATTGCCAAATCATAATCGGAATAATCTATTCTTTCATCGTCCCAAACAGTAATATCTGCATCACAACCCGCCTCTTTCAATCGTTCGCATAAATAAGCATCATCTTGGTAGGGTGTCTGCTTCCCGTATTTTGCACAAACTAAAACAGCAATTCTTCTCTTTTCCATCCCTATTTCATCTCCTCGTAGTCGTTCCTATTCTTTTGTTTCCGTAGTGAGATAGTGGCGATACCGTTTCATGGTATGTGTGCTCCGCTCTGGTTTCGGCACGTCAATTGCAAAAAATCGTTTTATTTTAAGCGGAGGTCCTTCCACCATATATACATAATCTGCCATATACAGCACTTCCTCCGGATTGTGTGTCACAAAGAGAAACAATCCCTTCTTCTCTTGCCGATATTTCAAAATATAGTCCATAAGCTTTTGCTTTAATTCCGGATGTACTCCCTTAAACGGTTCATCCATCAAAAAAATATCTCCCTCATATGCAAAGGCACGTGCAATGACCGTTCGTTGTCTCATTCCGCCACTTAATTCATGTGGAAATTTTTTTCGAAACGCAGTCAGCTCCACCAAATCAAGGTATTGCTCCACTCTACGTGCCTGCTCTTGTTTTGGCAAATGTTTCAAAACAAATGCAATATTCTCCTCCACAGTTGCCCAAGAAAGCAATCTCTCTTCCTGAAAAATATAAGAAATTCTCCAATCTTTTCGTAATTTATTGTACTCATTTTGTGAAAAATTTTTTTCGTGTATTCTTGTTTTGGGCAAACATTTTTTTGAAACGGAAGGAAAAGAATTTCTTTTTTCAAAGCAAAAACTTTTTTCAAAACAGGAATGTTCTTCAAAAACACATAGTTCTCCTTCATCACCCGTCAAAATGCCCGATAAAATATTCAACAACGTTGTTTTCCCACATCCGGATGCCCCAAATAGACAAAAAATCCCTTCTTGCGAAAAGGATATGGAAAAGTCGGAAAGTACATTGAGTGTATCAAATGTTTTACTGATTCCATTCATTTGTATTTGCATATAGACCTCCTGCACAATGCCCATCATTCTCTTGTTTGAACTTCTGTCTCTGTCCGAAAGTAACAAACATTTTGATTTATCAAGCTTTCTATTATAAGTTCAACAGAGAATGAGCAAACGTAATTCAAAATGTATCGTTACAGCTCCGTTTGTTTCTATACATAAGCTTTTTCAAAACTTTCTGCAATCTTAGTAAATAGATTATTTACAGTTCCGTTTGATACTACAATCGCACGAATTACCTTTTGTTATAATTTCCTATCGCCTGATTTACGAAATTTTATTTCCCATTCGATTTTCACTTGCATTTTTCTTAAAATGAAACCACTTAGAAAAGATAGTTTCTAACAGCAGACTGAGAATAATTACCGTAAATGTCCATGCAAATAATTCTTCTGAATTCAAATATACTTTTGCATTGTAAAGCTTTGTTCCGATTGCATTTTGCGGCAAACTGAGCACCTCTGCCGCAACGCAAACCTTCCATCCCAAACCCAAGGAAGTAGCACATGCTGCCGCTAAATAAGGGCGGACGGACGGAAGATATATTCTTCGCAAAATTTCCGAATATCCGACCCGATAAACGTTTGCCATTTCCAAAAGCTTTTGATCCGTACTTTTTATCCCTTGAACCATATTTGTCCAAATAATCGGAAAACACATTAAAAAACAAATAAATATCGGAACATTTGATGATTTTAGCCACACCAATGCCAAAATAATAAACGACATTACGGGAGTCGATTTGATTGCTACAACAAACGGATGAAACAATTCATAAATCCATTTGTTCACTGCCGAGAAAAAACCAAGCGGTATTCCAAAAAGAAATGACAAAAAAATCCCGCACAATACTCTATAAGCGGAAAAAAGCACCGATTTCCAAAAATCGGGAATTTTCCAAAGTTGCACGAGAGTTTTCAGCACATGAAAAGGGGAAGAGATATAAATATCTCTTCCTACCCTATCATACAGCCATTGCCATATGCAAATCCAAAATGAAAAAATCAATATCTTTTTTAACCAATTTTTATTTTTTGTAATAAAATTCATCATCGGGTAATTTCCCTCCAACGGATTTTGCCTCAAAGTCAAACAGAATTTGATAAAACTCTTTCAAAAATTCCTTTGCATTCTCCGCCTCAATATATGTGATATTGCAAAGTGGAATCGCTTTTTTTGCAACTGCAGCTTTTGGCAAAATTTCAAATTTTTCAATCAAAGCGGATGCCTCTTCACTTTGCTCATTGACATAAGCAACAGATTGTTCATATTCATTAAGGAAAGAATCTAATTCCGCCTTATGATTTTCCGCAAAATCTTTTGATACAATCAGCGCACCCATCGGCAATTCTTTGTCACCTGTAACGCTTTTCCATTCCTCCGTAATATTAAGCGCCACTTGCAAATCGGGATTTTTCATCATCGCCGCTGTCACATGAGGCTGTGGCAACAATGCAATAGCAACGTCTCCTTCTGCCAACGCCGCAGATAAATCGGCATGCTGCATTTTATAATCCAATGTTACATCCTTTTCGGGATCCAATCCGTTTTTTTCCAGAATATATCGAAATACAAAGTCCGGAGCCGCACCCTTTCCGCTGCTTCCTATCGTTTTTCCTTTCAAATCCGCTACGGAATGAATGGTGTCTCCTTTTTCCACAACATATAGAACACCCAAAGTATTTACCGCCGCTATACGAATGTTTCCCTGCGTCTTTTGATACAATACCGCCGCCAAATTAGTCGGAATGGTTGCCGCATCAACTTCACCGCTTACAATTTTTCCGACAAGATCATCCGGACTTCCAAGTACACTGAATTCATAATCAAGAGTTGCCTCTCCCAATTCATCTTTTTCCATAAGTTGTACCAATCCCATTCCAGTAGGTCCTTTCAGGGTTGCTATTTTCATAGAAATTTTTTCAATATTTGTATTTTCGGTCGTTTCCTGTTGTTCGCTACTCATTTGCTCCGAGTCGGAAACCGCTTGTTCCGTACCTTGACAACCGCCCATTATCAACGTAAACAAAAGCAATGCCACTAACAGTAAACTGCTGTTTTTATACTTTTTCTTTCTTAACATAAGATGCCTCCCTATCTTAAATTTAATGATTGATTTTTATTTTCATTTCCAAATATTATTTTACATGTCCCTTTTCTTTTTGTCAATTTCAGGAATCATATAATTTTTACAAATCATCTTCAATTACGGTTGCTTTTGCATAAGCAGACACTTTTGCCTCAAAAAAGTCTGTCTTGATTGCGTTGGGATCGGAATATTCTCTTACCCATTCCATGCTTTCGGGTTCTTTGTCATAGCCTTCATAAATCGATGCAAATCCAAGTCCTCTGCATCGAAGATTGCCAAGATATTTCAAATAATCTTCCACCATTCCCATGCTAAGTCCTTGTATACTGTCTCCAATAGCATACTTCGCCCACTTGATTTCCTCTTCCACGCCTTGGCGAATCATCTCACGAAAAGAATCAATTGTTTCGGGCGTAAAAATTTGCGGTTCTTCTTTTTTCAGTTCCAACAGCATAGAGCGAAACAACCAAAGATGCGTATTTTCATCACGATTGATATACCGAATTTCCTGTACGGTGCCGGGCATTTTTCCAATTCGTCCGAGCGAATAAAAAAACATAAATCCGGAATAAAAATAAATTCCTTCCAAAATATAATTTGCTACTGCCGTCTTAACCAAATTGTAGGTCGAACTATTATAATAAAAATCATTGTATTGGTCTCCGATAAATTTATTCCGTGCAAGTAACAAAGGATCGTCTTTCCACTGATACAAAATTTTAGTTCTCTCTTCGGGTGAACAAATGGTATCCAAGATATATCCATAACTTTGAGAATGAATTGCTTCTTGATAGGCTTGAATGGTCAAACATAAGTTCACTTCATTTGCCGTAATATATTCGCCAATATTCGGTAAGTTCGCCGTCTGCAAGGAATCCAAAAATACAAGAAAGGACAAAATTTTGTCATATGCTGTTTTTTCTTCTGCACTTAAATTTCGATAATCTTTAATATCCTGCGTCAAGTTGATTTCTTCCGGTATCCAAAAATTATTCATTGCATGGCGATACCAATCACTTACCCAAGTGTATTTCATATTGTTAAAGTCATTTAAATTTGTGGTATTTCCGTTTATCATTCGGCGCTTGCTCAATTCAATGTCTCCATATTCATTAAACAACGCTTTTCTCTTTAACTCTCCCATTTTTCCTCCTCAAAACACAAGATAATCATCATAAGCTCCGTTTTTCTCAAGCTTTTTCTTCACAAACATTGTCAATGCTCCATTTATGCACTGCAGCTATCACATTCTTCCACTTCAAGCGACTTGCTTCTCACATAATACAATGTTTTCACTTCCTCTTCATAGGCTTTGAGATACAGCTTCAAAATTCGGCTCATACTGTATTGTGTTGTGATATACAAATTAACCGACTGCGACTGGTCAATGTGACGTTGTCTTATACCCGCCGCTTGAATAATCCAGCTTTGGTCGATTTCGTGTGCATTCTCATACAACCAAAATGTCTTTGCATCAAGAGAAGGCGCAACTCTTGGCACAATTTGTCCCTTCTTTTCCTCCAAAAAATACCGTTTCATTACCGGATCAATTGCAGCCGTTGTACCTGCAATAATCGAGGTGGAGCCTGTCGGTGCAATGGCCATCAAATAGCCGTTTCGAAGTCCGTTTCGGGCAACTTCTTCCTTCAAATCCACCCAACGCTCGGAGGTATACTTTCTTTTTTCAAAATATTCGCCGGTTTGCCAATCAGAGCCTTGAAAGAAGGTATAGCTTCCTTTTTCCTTACTCAATTCACAACTTGCTTTTATCGCAAAATAATTGATATCTTCATACAACTTATCCGCAAATGCAAGGTGTTCTTCACTTTGAAACATAATATCGTTTTTTACCAATGCATGATGATAACCGCTTGTACCAAGTCCGATGGCACGATATTTTCGGTTGGTAATTTTTGCATACGAAATCGGATAATAATTCAAATCAATAACATTGTCCAATGCACGAACGACTGTGCTTATAACATCTTCCAATTCTTCTTGATTACCTATATCAATATTTCCCAAAACAAGAGATGCCAAATTACATACCACAAAATCTCCCGGTTTTGTCGTTTCTACTACAATTTCTTCTCCATCTATCATTTTTGTTTGTGTCGATACATGGCTTACTGCGCTCATATTTTGTGCAATTTCCGTACACAAATTGGAGCAATAAATCTTGCCTTGATGGCCGTTCGGATTATACTTATTGACAATATCTCGATTAAAAAGAAACGGCGTTCCCGTTTCCACTGCCGATTTGATAATCAAACGAACCAAATCTTTGATAGAAATAACACGCTTTTCAATTCGATTGTCCTTGACGCAATCCAAATAGCGGCTCGTCCATTCCTCTCCGAAAAAATCCTCCAAGCAATAACCCTTCACCTTCTCAATCTCATGAGGACACATCATATGCCACTGTCCATTCAAATTATCTCTCGCCTGCTCCCAAAAATAATTCGGAAAACAAACTCCCGGAAAAACATCATGGGCTTTCATCCGATCATCTCCATTATTGGTTTTGAGCTGCAAAAATTCAGGAATATCCTTATGCCAAACATCCAAATACACAGCACACGCCCCTTGCCTTACTCCGAGTTGATCGACCGCAACGGCGGTGTCATTGGCAAGCTTAATCCACCGTGAAACTCCGCCCGCAACTCCTTTGAAGCCACGAATATCCGAACCCATCGCACGCACCTTACCAAAGTAAAGTCCCATACCGCCACCATGTTTGGAAACCTGCGAAAAATTTGTAATGGATCGATAAATCCCATCCAAACTATCCGGAACCGTATCAATAAAGCAAGAAGAAAGCTGATGAAAAGGCTTTCGAGCATTCGCCATAGTCGGAGTTGCCATGGTTACTTTCAGCAAACTGAGCATATCATAGATTTTTTTCGCCCAAAAAACCTTGTTCTCTCCTTCCGGAATTGCCAAGTGCATCGCAATTCCCATGAACATCTCCTGAACGCTCTCAAGCAATTTGCCTTCATTGTCCCGAATAAGATAGCGTTTCATCACAAGTTCCAATCCGCTGTAATTAAAAAGATGATTGCGATCCTGCTTTAAATAACCCTCCAACTGTTCCATTTCTTCCACACGATAATGCTCCAAAATATATTTGCCGTACAGATTTTGTTTTGTCAAATAGGTTATTTTATCCACAAAATTGTATAATTCAAGCTTATTACACTCCGTTTCAATATCTTCAGAGATACGAAAAGCCAAAAATCTTGCCGCTATAAACTCCCACTTCGGCGCTTCTTTGGAGGTCAATTCCACAGCCGCCTTAATTAAAATTGCCAAATACTCCTTTTCGGTCATATTCTCTTTGGCAAAGGAAGAAAATTTTCCGTATAACAAAGAAAGATTATAGACATCCTCCCGAAAATCTTCTTGTATTTGTTTCATCAAAGTAAAAAGCTGTGTATTTGAAAAATATTTTGCAAAATCTTCGATTGTCTTTCGCATCATATGATGAGATGCCCGATATAAAATATAAGATTTTATTACAGCATAATAATTATTTTCAATCAACGTAATTTCTACGAGGTCTTGGACCTCCTCGACCGTTACGATATGATTTTTGGGAAAATTCGCATCAACCTTACGCACAATTTCCTGTGTCATCGCCTCAATTTTTTTATCATCTATCGGCATTCCCACAGAGTGAAATGCTTTTTTCATTGCAAGTTCAATCTTTCGCTTATCGAAATCCACTTGTTCCCCACTGCGTTTAATAATATTCAAAATTAGCCTCCACTCTTACTCTCATTACCCCAACACTACATGTTGCTCGTCCATAAAACGGCACATTCTTTTCCAAATCAAAAAATCATCTCACATATATCCTTCGTAACATTTTCTCCATTCCATGCTCTTTACGAAAACGCACAAACTCTATACACCAATTACCCCTTTTGTCATATTTTTCCACAACATCAAACAAAATTTTTTACAAAAGTAGAAATTTAATTTTATTTTATTAAATATATTGTATGTTTTGTGAAAATATAAAAATAACTATACCATATATAGTGTTTTATTTAAAGCCATTCCATAAATTAATTCAATTTAAATTTATCCTGTTCAGAATAAATTGTAGCTAAGGATAAGGTTAGATAAATACACATAAAAGTTATACTTGTTTATCCTTAACTAATAGACCATACCTCAAAACAAAACATACCGATGGAAATAAAACGTTTACGAATAAACAAGCTCGCTATTTTACAAGGCTCTTTGAGATATTTACTTCACTTTCCATTTGCATCGGTAATCTGTTTTCAGATACGTTCTAAATATGATGCACCCCTTCCTTGTCTTTTATCTCACATTCACACGACAGAAAATATCATACTATTTCACAAAATTTATGATATAATAACTACATTAAGGGGTGATGTCTTTGATTTATCAATCTTTAAAAGACCATGTATACGAATATATTTCCAATGAAATCAAAAATAAAAATTTAAATCCGAATGAAAAAATAAATGAACAAGCTATCTGTAATGAACTGAACGTTTCCAGAACACCGGTAAGAGAAGCTCTTATTCAACTCAGTGCCGATGGACTTCTGGATATAACACCGAGACGAGGCTTTCGTGTAAAAGCTTTAAGCTTGAAAGATGCAAAGGATTTGTACGCCGTTATTGCAACCTTAGATGTGATGGCAGCCTCCATTGCTATGGACAAATTGACCGATGCGGATTTGGAAAAGATGGAAGAATTATTGCAGGATATGGATTATGCAATCAATCACTACAAATTTCGTGATTACTACAAATTGCAAATTGACTT
>JBGZJG010000106.1:0-5401 GCA_041848665.1 Filifactor sp. | reverse complement strand
TTTCATCTTCCTTCACCCTCAATTTGTCACATATTGCCTTCCTTAACTTTTTTTGTTCCTCTTGCACATTTTTTGCATCTTCCAAGGAAAGTTTTATATTTGAAACTCTAAGCATATTCATTCTCCATTCTGAAAATTTGACTACCTTCTTTATTTATTCGGTTTTGTATTCTTCCCTATGCATGAGGAATTCGAAAACCAAATGCAACAAATTCTTCTTGCCTGAACCTTTGCAACTTCTTTTACAAATTCAATGCCGCACTTCGTCCTGCTACATACCCTGACGACCACGCCCACTGCAGGTTAAACCCTCCGCATTGCCCGTCAATATCAACAACTTCTCCTGCAAGAAACAATCCTTCCACAAGTTTTGACTGCATGGTATCTTGATGAATTTCTTTGGTATTGACTCCACCTGCCGTAACTTGTGCACTCTGCCAACCTTTTGTACCCTTCAATTCAAAACGCCAATCCCCTAAAATACGACAAATGTTTCTCTTTTCCTTATCCGACAGTGTCGATGCCTTTTTTCTCAAATCAACCACACCGCACTCTTTCAAAATTACGGAAATCAAACGTTTATTAATCAAACCGATAAGCGATTGCTCCACTGTTTTTTCTCCCGCAAACCGAAATCTTCTATAAAGTCTTCGTCTAATTTCTTCTTCGTCCATCTTATCCAAAATAACAATCTTAAGTTCTCTGTTTTTATGATAAACCGATGCCTCTGCCGCCTTTCTGCTGATTTGCAAAATCGGAGGTCCTGAAATCCCGTAATTGGTAAACAAAATATCGCCTGTATCTTCCGCAATCACTTTGCCTTCTTCCAAAATTTCCGCACGTCCGACAAACTTTACTCCATCAATACTTTTAAAAAATTTGCCCTCCAACATCAACTGTACCAAAGCCGGAAAAATTTCCGTCACGCTATGCCCCAATGCAGTTAACAATTCATATCCGTTTCCGTCCGAACCGCTCAACGGCATTGCGTTGCCACCTGTTGTAACGATTACCTTATCTGATTGATAAGTCTTTTTCTCTATCGTCTCTACAAAAAAATTTCTTCCCTTCTTTTTTACGGACGTCACAAGGCAATCCGTAACAATCTCCACCCCCAAATGATTTAATTCATAGAGCAATACATCTAAAACGGACGAGGCTTGGTCGGACATAGGATATACTTTTCCAAATTCCTCCACCTTATATTCAATACCCAATTTCTCAAAAAATTTTAAAGTCTTATCCACTCCGAATTCAGAGAAAACACTATATACAAATTTCGGATTTTTTCCGTTGTAAAAAGGAGCTCCTGCATTCATGTTTGTCAAATTACAGCGTCCGTTTCCCGTTGCCAAAATTTTTTTGCCGACTCGAGAGTTACGTTCCAACAGAAGAACGTCTGCTCCCATTCTTCGTGCAGAGATAGCCCCAACCATTCCGGCTGCCCCCCCGCCTACTATAATCACTTTATTTTTCATGCTCATATCAACACCCTTTTCCTATCATTGTGTAATCTCATCTTTCTTCTGATAAAATCATCTCATTGAGCTGTTTTTTTCTCTCTTTCCAATCAGGCATATACTTCGTCAGAAACGATTTAAATTCCGTTCCGTGATTTGGATACAAAAAATGGATCAATTCATGCAGCATGACATAATCAATGCAGGAAATCGGCATTTTTATCAACTGCAAATTCAAATTGATTTGATTTTTTTGGACCATACAAGAACCCCACCTTGATTTCATGGTACGAACGGTTAAAGTCGGAAATTGCACACCGAATGTCTCCACCACAGGATACAGCCGCTCCAGACTTTCCGAAAAAACTTGTTTTGCCTGCTCACGATACCACATTTGCAATACCTTTTCATACTCATCCCGATTCTTCTTATTGCGGACAAACAAAACAATTTGATTTCCCTGAATACTCCCATTTTTTTGTCCTGCTCTCGGCTTTAACTCTACGGAGCAATAACCGCCTAAGTACAAAATTTCATCCTTATGCTCATTTTTTACTGCCTGTATTCGTTCACTTTGTTCCCGAAAAAAATGCAAATGCTTTAAAATCCAATCTCTCTTTTCATGAACGAAATCAAAAATCCGTTTCCTTTCAATTCTTTTATCTGCCGTTACAATTACCGTCATATCACGCTGAACACGTAAATTGATATTTTTGACTTTTTTTCTGACAATCGTAACGGAAAACTCCTGTTCTCCTTCTCCTATGACGTAATGCTCCATTATTTCATTCCCATCTGAATATCGCCTCAAATTTTATCCGCGTTTCGCCTCTTATTTTTTTACCATAGTGACAATTTTCTTAAACTACATTATACTATACTCAAAGAAAATCACAAAGGACTTACTCATCAATACATAAGAAATTATCTGTTTGAACCCTTTGTTTCTTATTAAAACACCTGAATACAAGTGATGCTTTTTACCGGCTCATTTGTAAGAAACTCTACTATGCTATTGGGTTTTAGGATTATTCAAACAATGCAAGAAAAGAAGAAAACCATTGTGTTTTGCGACATAACTTCAAAATCATACAGAATTGTCTAAATGTTGTTTTTCCATTCATTTTTCAACTGTATGACTTGTTTCTGTCTTACTTGCGCTATTTATTTAAGGAGGTATGTATCATGGATATGCAAAAATCTTATCCCGTTATGCAAATCAATCTATCTCATTTGTATGAAAATGCAAAAAACATCATTGAACGTTGTAAAAATTCCGGCATTTCCGTTACTTGTGTCGTAAAAGGAACCGATTCGTATGAACATTCCTACAACAAAATTGCAAAGGTTTTGCTTTCGGCAGGCTGTATTTCGATTGGAGATTCCAGAATGAATACCATAAAACGTATGCGAGAACTCGGATTTGATAAAGAAATAATCCTTTTGAGAATTCCTATGCTTTCCGAAATGGATGATGTGATTGCTTATGCAAATTGCAGTCTGCAATCCGGCATTACTTCTCTTCGTGCAGCAAATGAAGCGGCAAAAAAAGCAAACAAAATCCACGACGTTATTCTAATGATGGATCTTGGAGACTTGCGGGAAGGTTTTTTTGATGAAGGCGAATTGATGGAAGCTGCTATTATAACCGAACACGAATTATCCAATCTTCATCTCAAAGGAATTGGTACCAACTTAGGTTGCTACGGCTCTATCTGTCCTGACGAAACCAATCTCGGCCGATTAATCTCCATCGCAAAAAAAGTGGAAGAAAAAATCAATCGAAAATTGGAACTTATATCCGGCGGTGCAACTTCCACACTTCCCCTGTTGTTAGAAGGGAAAGTTCCGCAAGGTATCAACCATCTTCGTATCGGGGAAGGCATTCCACTTCCGCAAAACTTAATCGACCTTTGGGAATGCAATATGCCCTATATGCACCGTGACGTCTACACTATATTTGCAGAAGTCATTGAAGTACGCAACAAACCGTCTTATCCCATCGGAAGAATTTTTATTGATGCATTTGGAAACCGACAAACCTATGAAGATAGAGGTATACGCAAACGTGCTCTGCTTGCAATCGGAAAACGTGATATCGGAGACTTCTCCTCTCTTACTCCATACTTGGAAGGAGCATCCATATTAGGCGGCAGCAGTGACCATTTGATTTTGGACGTGGAAGATGTAAAAGAAGAAGTAAAAATCGGAGACATCATTGCATTTGACGTAAGCTACGGAGGAATGGTTTTTGCCAACAATTCATCCTCCGTCACCAAAGAATATATCGAATAATACCAATCTCTATTTCAATCAAGACATACGGGCGATATAATAATAGATATTGCTCCTATATAAAAAAATGGCTAAACTTCAACATTTTGTTTGTCGGATTTAGCCATTTTTTATAGCTGTATCATATTTCTTTATTTCAAACAGATCTTATTTGCCTATTTTTACACAGCTTTATTTCATTTATCTATTTTCCCACCTTAATCACATTACTGTTTTATGTCTTTTTATCTTACACTCTATAACTCTTTCATAATGTTTATTTTACATCTCCCTATTCTCCGCTAATATTAAACGCTTCTCTGATATCTTTTTCAATAGTTACCTTCTCTATTTTCTAATACTTACCTTCCGACTTGGCAATCATTAAGTTTGCGGATATATCACCGGTAACATTCATTGTGGTAAACGCCATGTCAAGCAAACGATAAAATGCAGCAATAGGTCCCATCAAATCAAACGGAAGTCCGATAATGGACAAAAAGGAGGCTCCTAAAATAATTCCTCCCCCCGGAATGCCCGGTGCTCCCATATTAATTAAAGTGGCAATCAAAACCAAATAAATAATCTGTCCCAATCCGAGCGGAATATTATAAAAATCCGCAACGAACAATGCAAGACAACAAAAAGAACTTGCTCCACCACACATATTAATCGTACAGCCGAGCGGTATCACAAAACTGCTGATGTCTTCAGGTGCATGATACTCCTCTGTACTTACCTTTAAAGAAGTCGGCAAAGTTGCCGCCGAGCTTGTTGTTGAAAGCGTAACCAACCATATCTTAAATAACCCTTTCATAAACACCTTAGGATTTATCTTAGTATACAATATGGTAGGTATCAGCATAACGATAACAAACACCGCTATACAGGCAGCATACGCCGTAAAAATATATTTTCCCAATGCCGTAAAAATGCCCGCTCCGTACTGCGCAACGGAAAATGCCATCAAAGAAGCCACTCCCAAAGGAGACGTTTCCATCACAAAATCCAAAATGCGAAAGAAGATGTCCGACAAGCTTTGAATTACCTTCTTTGCCGGTTCAGCTTTTGCTCCAACAGACAGCGTGGCTATCGCAAACAGAGAAGAAAACAAAATGACTGCCAAAATATTTCCCTTCGCCATCGCATCAATGATATTAGATGGAAAAATATTGGTAAAAAATTCCACCGCCGTAGGATTTGCAAGTTCTCCTTCATACACAGGCGCATTTTCCAAAACCACATGATAGCCGGGTCGAATGAGATATGCCACCGCCAAAGAAACTGCCGAAGAAACAATAAACATAAGTACAAACAAGCTTATCGTCTTAAACCCGATTCTCCTCAGGTCTTTTCCACTTCCTAAATTCATAATCCCCGTTGTTACAGAAAAAAATATGATGGGAACAATCATCATACGAAGTAAGTTCAAATAAATATCCCCTACAAATTTGGTGTCCACCGAAAATTTCGGTACAATAATCCCCGAGACAATTCCCACTGCAAATCCGATTGCAATTCTAATAAAAAGATTTTTCTTCAAAAATAAAGATTTCATATTTTTTGTTCTCTCCTGCCCATATCACTTTATACAAATACATACTGTAAAATTTTTATTAAATCCATTCAATCACTTCACATTACTCTTTTTACATCAAAAAATCCAT
>JBGZJG010000105.1:0-4527 GCA_041848665.1 Filifactor sp. | reverse complement strand
CGCTAATTAGCTCGGGATAATTAAATACTCGCAACGGAAATATACTCTTCCCCAAGCCTCGACTAACAAGCAATGCCCCTTCTTCCTCTTGATACAAACCACTCTGATACTTCGGAAACAAGCCTTGTTCGGGAGAATAAACACCGCCAAAATACGGCAGACGAATTTGCCCGCCATGTACATGCCCCGCCAAGGTTAAATCAATGTTATATCGCTTATAGATAGAAAACCGTTCCGGTCTATGCGACAATAAAATTTGAAACGGTTTTTCCATCTTTGATAAATCATTGCGGCTCTCGTCTACATACACAGCGTTTTGTAAAACAGAAGGGTTATTGATGTTTGTGTCGGCACCTTGTGAAGGTTCAAAGGAAACCGCCTCAGCAGAATTTGAAGTATATGCAATCTCCTCTTGGTAACATTCTGACGGTTCTGCCCCAACAATTACTCCTAAAAGTTTGCTGAATTTCTCCTGTCGATTGCTCCATTCCAAAAAACAAGGATCGTCAATGCCAAGCAAGAGTATCTCCTCTTCCTTTTTCTTCAAACGAACTTTTTTGTTATTTAAGACGATAACTCCTTGTTCTTGCAACCTTTGATACAATTCCTGACGTCTGCTTTCCTTTATTTTCGCTTCATGATTTCCCGAAACAAAATAAGTCGGTGCAATATTAGAAAAACCTTCCACGCACTTAATTGCCCGATCAATGTTTGCACAATACCCAAATACAATATCTCCCGTAATCACAATAAGATTTGGTTTTTCTGATGCAATTTTTTGCAAAAGAGCTTGATTACTCCTTCCAAATGTTTTTTCATGCAAATCGGAAAGATGCACAATCCGAAAACCGTCAAATTGTTTGGGCAACCTTTTGCTCAAAAAAACAATCCGATTGACTGTAAGGTGATTATTTTGATAATCGAAAAAAAGAAAACTCGCAAGCAAAAATAAAATCCATATCACATATTCCATAGGCACACTTCCCATCATCAAAATATCTCCCATTTAGATATGCAGAACATGAAATACACATCTCTTTCTTGCATATCTATCAATCCAAATACCGTAAATGTACCAATTCATTTGTATCAAAACGATACTGAGGTGTAATCAAATTTCCTTGTATCTTCGATATATCATACCAAGGACTGCTTTCCTCATCGGGATTTTTCAAAATATGAAATTCTTGCGCCGGCATAAATCCCTGCGCCAAAAGAAAACAAACATTTCCTTCCATGTTTTTGCAAGTATCTACAACCATTACAACATGTCCGGGACTACCCGCATGCAAAAAAACATCTCCTATCCTAATCTCGGAAAGAGGAATAAAATTTCCTTCTTTTGACATGGAAAGTGTTGAAGAATACGCAAAAACGGTATTTAAATACTTTTCAAAAACTTCCGTATCATCTTGCATTTCTGCACTTCTTTCCCAATAGGGATTGTCACGACTGTCAAAATGGACACGATACCCATTCTTCCAATGCTCGTAGTCACACAAAAATTCATCTACAAAACGAAAGGCTATCTTTTCTTTTTGGTCGGTTGCATACAAATATTCCGCATACATTCTCATAACGGAATCGGCACATTGTTGCAAATCTCTGTTCCCAATCTTCATTGCAAAAATAGCCTCATGATTATTTTGAGACGCTTTTTCCGTTTCATCAAAGAGCAAAATCGGACTTCCATACTTCTTCAACGGATAATTTCGCAGAAACATTCCAAAACTTTGTTCTCCCTCAACGGTTCTCTTGTATCCGCTCGGTACAACAAAACGCTCCGTAATGGTATTTCCTTCCTCCTTTATCAGACGTTGTGCCTGAACAACTTTTTCTTTGTTGCCGATTTGTTCTTCAACAATTGATACACGCTCGGGATTTTTGCTTTGCATAAAATAGATACAACTGCCAACCATCAGCACAAGCAACACAATTCCTCCAAAAGTTTGTTTCCGTTTCATTGCAACCTCCTGTTTTTTCCAACATCAGATTACCATTCCGCCATTTGGACTGATTACTTGTCCGGTAATAAAATCCGCCTTCTCCGATGCCAAAAATACTATTGTTTGTGCAATATCCTCCGGTTTTCCCAAAATGCCAAGCGGTGTTTCTTCTGCGACCGCATCAAGTGTTTCCTTCGGCAATCCGGAAATCATGTCGGTAAAAATCGCTCCCGGAGCAACCGCATTGACTTGAATACCGGAAGGTCCCTCTTCTTTCGCCAAAGCTTTGGTAAAGGAAATGACAGCCCCCTTTGTAGCGGAATAATGTGCCTCACATGATGCCCCCACCAATCCCCAAATAGATGAAAGGTTAATAATTTTTCCTTTTTTACGGGAAATCATAGACGGCAAAACATACTTACAGCACAAAAACATCCCTTTGACATTCACATCAAACATTCTTTCCCAAACTTCCGTTTGAATATCGGTAAAAAGTTTCATCTCCGCTATTCCTGCATTATTGACAAGTACATCAACTTCTCCAAACTTTTTTTCAATTTCTTCCATCATCTTTTTTACTTGAAGTTCATCGGATACATCACATTGCACAACCATAGCTCGTCCGCCTTCTTCTTCAATTTCACGAAGCGTTTGTTCTGCCTGTTCTCTATGCACGACATAATTTATTACCACTTTATCTCCACATTCAGCAAAAGCTTTTGCCGTTGCTTTCCCAATCCCTCTGGAGCTTCCTGTAACCAAAACCGTTCGATTCATCATTCTCCCGCCTTTTTAACAAACTAATAATTCACATCATTTTTTCGATTATAATAACACTTTCTCAAGTTTTTTCGTTTATCATCTTTCTTTTTTTGCCGTCTGCTGTTCAAATCTACTCTTTCCATTTCCTTCGACACATTCTTGCCTATTAAAACAACTTGACGGTTTTATGAAGTCAATATCTTTTTTCCGTTATGCAAACATTTCCCTTTTTCCATCGAATCTTAAATTCCATGAGAATATAGAATATCCTACCACATGTAATGATAAGAGCAGTTTTCAGCCCTCTCTTATCTTCTCTCCCAAACAGTAAAACAGTAATCTGGCGTTTTATTCGAACTATTTTCTCCGTTTCTCTCTTGTATTTTCTCCCAAACCTTCTCGTCAATTTTCGGAAAATACGCCTCTGCATCGACGGTCTCATTTTCCTCAATCAATGTGACAAACAACTTGCTTGCATATTCTATAAACTGTTTATAAATCGTATCGCCCCCTGCAATAAAAATCTGCTCCTCCGGATTTTTTTTTGCATAGTTTAGGACATCTTCCACACTGTGAAAAATCTCTGCTCCTTCCAACACTCTGTCCTTTCTTGTCAAAACAATATTTTTGCGATTGGGTAGCGGACGTTTCGGAAAACTCATATATGTGTTATACCCTACCACAATCGTATGCCCCGATG
This sequence comes from Filifactor sp., assembly GCA_041848665.1. Taxonomy (GTDB): domain Bacteria; phylum Bacillota; class Clostridia; order Peptostreptococcales; family Filifactoraceae; genus Filifactor. The sequence continues at coordinate 1,119 of JBGZJG010000105.1, read as the reverse complement.
TCGTTTGCTTAAAGTATTTCAAATCCTCCGGCAAATGATAGAGCATATCGTTTTTTCTTCCGATTGCATTTGTTTTTTTCGTCATTGCAACAATCATAGATATATTTTTGAACATTTCGTATCCTCCCGCCGATTTTATCTATATCGCCATCTCAAATTTCAAATTCGGTTTATTCGGCTCATATCCGACTAACTTAAAATCTTCTACGCAAAATTCATAAAAATTCGTTTTTTCCGTATCAAGGATAAGCTGCACGTTCTCCCCATCTTTCTGACCTTCTCTGTTTAATAGCTCTTTTACCTGCTCAACGTGTCTGTCATAAATATGTGCATTTTGTACAAAATGGCAGAATTTTCCTACTTTCAAACCACAATCCCTTGCAACCATCATCATAAGTGCAACATATTGAATTTTGTTAATCGCATTTGCTACCGGAACATCCGAAGAACGTTGTATTAATGTCATATCCAAAAATCCATCACGAACACTCCAATGCGTTTCCATTGCACACGGAAACAACCCCTCTGTCTCATCAAAATCCGCATATTGGTACAAATTGATAATATGTCTGCGCCCATACGGCTGCTCCTTCAAATTCTTCAATAACTTATTCATCAAATCATACCGTTTTACCGTTGCTCCATACCGTTGGCCAATACTTCTCGTGTTTGCAACCTCCCATTCATTCCACCAATGAATATCGTATTTGTTCTCCAACACATCCAATGAATTGGATTGGTCTTGATAAATCCACAAAATTTCCTTAATCGCCGATTTCCACGCAATATGTCTGAGTGTTAAAATCGGAAATTCTCCTTTGGCAATATCATATTCCTCCCATACTTGATTGACAAAATAAGTATGAGATGGCGTTCCGTCCGCATATTTCGGTCGCACCTTTTCGCCCAAAGTATGATTTCCCTCCTCTAATATTCTTGTACAAAGCTCCTTAAAATTTTTATCTGCCTTTGTCATCATAATTTCCTCCCCCACAAAAAATTCTTGCATACCATTGCATTTCCTTTAAACGAATACCCTTTTTCAATACTTGTAAAATGAACCGAATAAAAATAGTTTTATCGTTTCATCTCCTTATTTTCAAGCCATGTTCCATTGAT
>JBGZJG010000104.1:0-6146 GCA_041848665.1 Filifactor sp. | reverse complement strand
AACAAAGAAAACAAATGGAAAAAAATCAGCAACCGGAATTGGAAGTTGTCCTGAATACGGATGAGAGGGAGGATAAAAATGCAAATACAAAGAAAAAAGGGTTTTTGTCCAATAACCCGAAGAAAAAATTTAAAAAGAAAACAATTATTTTTGTTTTGATCGGAATAATAATTGCAGGAAGCGTTTTTTACAGTAAATTCTTCGGACAGCCAAAAGAAACCGAAATTCCTGTCAGTATAGGGAAGGTTGAAAAGAGGGATATTGAAGAAACCGTAATTGTAGATGGACCTGTGCAAGGCTCGGAAACAGCGGAAGTTACATCGGTATTGAACAGTAAAATTCTTCAGATTAATGTAAAAGAAGGAGATTATGTTACGAAGGGACAAGTTTTGGCGGTTTTAGACGGTACGGATATTCAAAATGATATTCGTCAAGCACAAGACCGTTTGGAATTGTCAAAGTTGACGATGGAAGACGGAATAAAACAACAGCAAAATAATTATGACAGTGCAGTTCTTACGATGAATGAAACAAAACGTGTGATGGAGCAAAATAGAAGTTTGTTTGAGGCAGGGGCAATTTCGGAAGATGATTTTTTGATTTCCAAAGATGCTTACGAAAAAGCGGCCTCTATGGTGGATGGATTTCATGCGGTAGACGGAAAGGTTGTTGCAAGTGCATCACAACAGAAAGGAATTGCTGTGGATAGTGATGCGATTGCAATAAAGAGACAGGAATTGGAAAAAACTTTGATTAAAAGTCCGATTAATGGAACGGTAACCAGAGTTAATGCGAGATTGGGACGTTATGCCGCAGATACAGAGAATAAAGCGGCAATGTTTGTAATTGAAGATTTGGTAAATTTGAATATAAAAGTGCGGGTAAGTGAGACGCAAATCGGAAAAATTGAAATCGGACAACCGGTAACCATTACATCAAAAATTTTAGGAGATGAAACTTTATCCGGCATTGTTTCGCAAATTGCACCATCAGGAGAAAATAAAGACGTTGACGGAAAACAAAAGGTAATTCCGGTAACCATTAAAATAACAGGAAAGAATGGCAAACTTATTCCGGGTGTAAATGCAAAGGCGAAGATTATGATTCAAGGGAAAAAGGGAATTTTGACTGTTCCGAGTGAAGCAATTCATGCAGATTTTGATGGAAATAACAAAAATGTTTTCAAAATAAAAGAAGATGGAACTGTTCAAAAGACTCCTGTACAAACGGGATTGGAAGATACATTCTATACTGAAATTATGTCAAATGAGTTGAAAGAGGGCGATAAGATTGTTAAGAAAAGCGATGAAGTGTTGGAAGACGGTATAAAAATAAAAGATCAGGGACACTCGGTACTGGATGAAAAGGGAAAGGCTTCCGAACAGCCGCAAGTACAATTAAAAAAAGAAGAGGGTGAAACCGATGCCCAATAATTGTGCAAAAGAGATTGTAATAAAAGTCGAAAATCTGGAAAAGACGTATCGAAACGGAGAATTAGAGGTAAAAGCTTTGCGAGGAGTTAATTTGGAAATTTATCGAGGAGAATTTGTTTCCATTATGGGGACGTCCGGTTCCGGAAAATCGACTTTGATGAATATTTTGGGTTGTTTGGATCGACCGACGGAAGGACATTATTACTTGGAAGGAATTGATATTCGGGAAAAATCGGAAGATGAGTTGTCTGAGATTCGAAATCACATGGTAGGATTCGTGTTTCAATCTTTCAATCTTATTCCGAGAACTTCTGCACTCAAAAATGTCGAACTGCCAATGATATACGGAAAAATGAAAGCAAGCCGAAGAGAAGAGCGAGCTATGGAATTGCTTGGTAAGGTCGGACTTGCAGAACGGTATCATCATATGCCCAATGAATTATCAGGTGGGCAAAAACAAAGAGTAGCGATTGCAAGAGCGCTTGCAAATACACCTTCGATTATTTTTGCGGATGAACCGACCGGAGCATTGGACAGCCGTTCTTCTGTGGAAATTATGCATATTTTTTCTGAGTTGAATGATGAGGGAAATACGGTAATTATCGTAACGCATGAACCGGATATTGCGGAATTTACCGATAGAATTATTACGTTTAAAGATGGGCGAATCATCAGTGATGTGAAGAATCAACGAAAGAAGGTGGCAGACAATGCTGATTAAAGAAAGTTTTTTGCTGGCATTATCCGCTATCCGAGCCAATAAAATGCGTGCATTTTTGACTATGCTCGGAATTATCATCGGTGTCGGTTCTGTAATCGGAATCAGTTCCATTGGGAGCAGTGTCCAATCGGCAATGCAAAAAGAGTTTGATACCATTGGGGCTAATCTGGGTAGTGTTGGAATTGATTGGGCAAAACATGAATCCGAGCCGGATGATTTTTTTAGTGCAGAAGATGTGGAGCGTGTCAAAGAGCATTTTAAGGGTAAAATTATCTATATGGTACCAGATGGAGTAATGAAAAAGGAAGATAAAGAAGTCAACGGTAGCAAATATCAATTGACGGTTAACGGAGTGGATAGGGGATTTCTTGATGTAAGCAAAGATGTAAAACTATTGGATGGGCGTATGATTACAGCAGAAGATGTAGAGTCACAAAATGATGTTGTCGTTATAGACGAGGCATTGGCAAGAAAGGTAACCGGTTCGAAAGATGTTATCGGACAGAAATTGGAATTGGAAATTGATAATGTATTGTACGATATGACGATTGTCGGAGTGACAAAACAAGAAGTTTCCGCTTTTTCCAAAACTCTTGGAATAAAAGATAGTAGCATACCGGTGTATATTCCGTATACAATATTTGACTTGAGTTCCAATTATTCCGGATATATTACATTTTATCATAATCCGGATTTACCGCAAGACAAGATCGTGCGAGAAGTAAAGGATTATGTGACGCAGTTCAAGCAGCGGGCAGATAGTGTGTATAAAAGTGAGTCTTCAAAGCAGGTAATGGATAAAGTAAATGGAGTTTTGGCAATGCTCTCCTTGGCAATCGGAGCAATTGCGGGAATTTCTTTGTTGGTTGGAGGGATCGGTATTATGAACATTATGCTCGTTTCTGTGACTGAGCGAACCAGAGAAATCGGAATTCGAAAGGCACTTGGAGCGAAAACCGGAAATATTCTGTTCCAATTTTTGATTGAGTCAAGTATCTTATCGCTTATTGGTGGAAGTATCGGTATTCTTCTTGGAGTCGGCATTGGAAAAATCGGGGCGCACTTTGCAAAAGTATCGTTATCCATCAATCCGTTGGTTATTATCGGAGCGCTTATCTTTTCTTCTTTGGTCGGAATGTTCTTCGGATTGTATCCGGCAAAAAGAGCTGCAAAATTGGATCCGATTGAAGCATTGCGTTATGAATAGAGAAGGATGTTAGAGACAGAAAAAGATAAAGAGATGCCGATTGATTGTTATTGATAAATGGAGCGGTGGATTATCGTTTCAGATAGAATAAAAATGGAATAACTGTTTTAAGAGAATGAGTATATTTGAAACAACAGCCATGGATCGTAACATTGCCATGGCTGTTGTTTTATAATGTTAATACCTTTTATAGTATACAAATATACACAATCTCCGAATTTGTAACTAAGATGTTATGTTAATTCGGAAAACTATTTGCTATAATGAAGAAGAATAGAAAAAAGAACGATTATTAGTTTGTTTCGAAGAGTATAGCAAGACGAATTTTGAGAAGATAGATATTTGTAAGAAAATGGGGAAAGCAAAATATTCAAGAGCAAATGGTTGTAATAGAAAGAAAGGGAATAACAATGAAAAAAATAATGGCAGGGTTTTTGAGTGTTCTGATGCTTTGCGCATATGCAGGAACTGCTTTTGCGGTAGAAAAAGAAAGTTATAAGGTTGCGCCGAAGGAACTTGATATTCAGCAAGTGCGAAAAGAAGCACGTGACTTTATTCGAGGAAAGAAATATTATGATGGAAAGCAAGAGAAACTTGAAAAATTGGAAAAGGAATATAAGGAGCGTTATGGCGGGCGTTATGAGATTATTGATGAAGTAGGAAATAAGGTAGGGAAATATCTTTATAATGAAATACCAGATATTGATCCGGTTTATGCACAAAACGATTTTAAGGAAAGATTGGAAGCCGTAAGAGATGAAAATGAGAATAATGCGGTAAAAGCTTTTTTTGAAGTTTTGAAACAGAAAAATAAGCTTCAAGGGGCAAAAGATGAGTTGGAGTTGGCACAACTTGGACAGAGTATCGGTACACTTTCTTACGATTTAGGAAAGAGTATTTCGCTTTCTGCATCAAATGCAAAAGTTATGGCTGATGGTGCGGCGCTTAAGGTAAAAGAAGAAGAAAGAAATCTCGGCAGAAGATATGAGGATTTAAATAAGCTGTTGGGATACGAACCCAGCGCAAGATATTCATTGAATGATGAAACCGTTATTCATAAAATCGGACAGGGAGATAGGGTTTTGATTGTGCCGTCTAATATGAACTCCGAAGATATGGCAAAATTAAAATCTCTTTATGATAAGAAAGAAGAACTTGATCGCAAGGAGAAGGCGGAGGAGAAACGAAAAAATAGTTGGGATACACATATTGACAGCGAAAAACTCAAAGAAGAAATTAACTTGGAAGAGATAAGAGAAAATTATAGTCAAGCGGAGAAAAACACTTTGCTTGAATTAAAAAAAGGATATATAAACGGATTTGGCGGATTTATCGGTTTGGATAAGACAAAAAAAGCATTGGAGAAACAAAAACAAAGTCTTGAAGATGCCTCACTTTTTTATAAATTGGGAAAAATGAGCCGCATCAATTATTTAAAAGCGGAAATGGAGTATCTGCAAAGACAAAACGGATATTATGAGGAATTGTTCGATTTATATCGACAAGTAGATTTATACGAACAATTATATAAAGAAAAAGAACCGAAAAAATAGTCTTTATTGGTATTTGGTAGGATAAAGCGGTATTTAATATCATAAAACGGAAAAGAATAATTTATTAAAAAGTAATAGAGATAAAAAATTCGGTTCAGAAAGGAAACGACTATGAAAAAATGTTTGAGTATAGTGCTTGCATGCTGTATTGGAGCTGCAACGGGAAACATAACTTTTGCCAATCCGAATATTAATATTTTAATTAACGGACAAGCTTTGCCCGGCACAGGAGAAGCCATGTTAATTCAAAACAGAACAATGGTGCCGTTTCGGGCAGTATTTGAAGGCTTGGGAGCGGAGCAAACCTTATGGGATCAAGAGACGAAAACGGTAACAGGAGTAAAAGCGGGAACAACAGTCACATTATCCATTGGAAGTAATGTCGCTTTTGTAAACGGTCAAGTGGAAAATTTGGAGGTAGAACCCACGATTATTGATAACAGTACCTTAGTGCCTTTATCTTTTATATCTCAAAAATTAGGTTATCAGGTAGTTTGGCAAGGAAGTACAAAGACGGTGCAAATTATGACACCGGAATATTATGAACAAGTAAAAGATTTCTTGCAGGGAAATTTGATTTCCGAAAATGCGAATGCACAAAATGCAGGAAGTACAGCAAATATAAGCGTACCAAAACCACAAAATGACAACAAGACTACGATACCGTCAAATAATAACACATCTTCCGGCTCCGGAGGAAATGTTTCCGCATCTACGATTAAAGGTTCTTATGCAATGCAAAATATGAACAAAGATAAGTTTGTTATGCAATTTGGAGCAAATGGAGATCTGAAAATTGCAAATGTGGCATCAAAAACATTGGTTAAGGGAACCTATAAGGTTTCTGACAAAAGCCTTTCCATCACTTCTCCTGTCTTAAATGGAACTTATTCAGTGGAACAAATTAAGGGAAGTCGTATTTATTATATGATGAAATCCCAGAATGGCTCTGCATTTGCTATGACATCTATTACAGCAGAGCAATTTACAAAAGCTGTTCAGCGATAATTTTTTAGAAAGAAAACGTTATAATGAAGTTCAATTCGTTCCGCACTATTTCTGTGAAAAGTCTGTCAATTGTCAAAGCAAATACAGCGAAGTGCAAAAAAATAAGCATTGAAAAAGAGCGCGTGCAAATATATTTGCGATTTTTATAAAAAAATATAAGAGAGATGGAAACTGATCAGTAAAAGAATTGTCATGAAAAAAATAATGATATTAAATACCGCTTT